>CAISDD010000510.1 GCA_903883985.1 uncultured Pseudomonadota bacterium
CCGCAACCTGGAAGACGCCTACGACCTCGACCTGCTCATTGCCCGCCTGCAAGGTGAAGGCTTGCGCGCCTCAGCCACCTTCCATGACCTCAAGGACGACCTCATCGACCGGGTCGCCCAGCTCCCCATCAACCTGCAAGCTGTGCGCGACAAACTGGTCATCATCCAGAAGGTAAAGAGCGGAGCCTTCTGGGAAAAGCCCAGCACTCACGACCTGGAAACAGTGCGCCAGGAACTGCGCGGCATCATGAAATACCGTGTGCGGCCGACTCGGCAAGGTGCCGGTTCCCGCGTCATCGACCTTGCCGAGGACGCCAGCAAGATCGAGTACCAACGCCACACGCCCAAACTGGAAGGTATGGAACTCGCGGCCTACCGCCAGCGCGTTCAGCAGGTGCTGGAAGAACTCTTCATCGGCAACCCCACCCTGGCCCGCATCCGCCGCAACGAGCCGGTCAGCCCGTCAGACCTGGACGCCCTGGTCAGCCTGGTGCTCACCCAGCACCCCGACGTGCATCTCGAATGGCTCACCGAGTTCTACCCGGAAACCGCCGGCGATCTGGCCGCAGCCATCCGCACCATCGTTGGCCTGGAAGCCGAGGTCGTCGCCAACCACTTCGCCGACTTCCTCGCTCACCATCCGCAACTGACGGCCAAGCAGCAACGCTTCCTCGCACTGTTGCAGTCCCACATCGCCCGGTACGGCGCCATCGCAATAGACCGTCTATACGAAGCGCCGTTTACCCAAGTGGACAGCAACAGTCTGGACGGTGTGTTCGAACCCGCCGCCATCGACGAACTGATGGCCGTAATCCAGCGATTCAAACCTGAACAACCCCGCCTTGGCGCTGGGCAATAACGCACAGGCAAAAACATGGAACAAATCCTATTTCTCGCCGTTGGCGTCGCACTGGGCGGTATCGTTGCCTGGCTCCTCCTTAAGGGTCGCCAGCAGGCCGAATACCAGCGTGGACGCAGTGATACACAGCTCGAACTGGTCTCTATCCAAGAACGCCTGAAGTCTTCGGAAAACCAGCTTGCCAAACACAAGCAGGAATTCGCCGACCTGGAAATCAAGGCCAACACCTGGCGAGACGAGCTGGACAAGGCGCGCGACGAGAACGCTCGCCTTGGCGAACGCGCCTCACGCGTCCCCACGCTGGAAAACCGGATCAAGGAACTGGAAGCCAGCCACAAGCAGCAGCAGGACGAGATACTCAAGCTCTCCAGCGATAAGGCTGAGACCGCCCAGGCTCTGGAAAGCGAACAGCAGCAAACCACTGACCTGAGCAATCGGCTCAAGTCCACCACAGAATCCCTCACACAAATCCAGGCCGATCACGCCAACCTGCGGGAAGCCCAGGGTAGCCTGACCAGCGAACTGCAATCCCATCGTGAACAACTAGCCGAAGCCCTGGGTGCATTGCAACAAGCGCGGCAAGAGCAAGTCGCCCTCCAGCAAACCACTGCCGATCAACAGGCCCAACTCGCCACCCTCAACACCTCCCTTGAGGCAGAACGGCAACAGGCGGTGGAAAAGCTGGCCTTGCTCCAGGATGCCAAGGAGCAACTGACCCTCCAATTCAAAGCCCTGGCCAGTGAAATCCTGGAAGACAAATCCAAGCGCTTCACCGAGCAGAACCAGACCAACCTGGATCAACTGCTCGCACCCCTCAAGACTCAGCTCCAGGAATTCAAGGGCAAGGTGGAAGAGGTCTATGTGCAGGAAGGCAAGGATCGCAGCGCACTGGCCGAACAGGTCAAAAACCTGATGACTCTCAACCAGCAGCTTTCCAAGGATGCCCACAACCTTACCAGCGCCCTCAAGGGCCAGGCCAAAGCGCAGGGCAACTGGGGCGAGATGATCCTTGAACGAGTGTTGGAAGCCTCCGGCCTGCGCCGCGGCATCGAATATGACATGCAGGAAAGCCACACCCGCGACGATGGCAGCCGCGCCCAACCGGACGTGGTGATTCACCTGCCCGAAGAGCGGCACCTCATTGTCGATGCCAAAGTCTCCCTCACAGCCTATGAGGATTGCGCCAATTCCGAGACCGATATCCAGCGCGAAGCTGCCCTCAAGCGCCATCTGGATTCTGTGCGCAGC
>CAISDD010000511.1 GCA_903883985.1 uncultured Pseudomonadota bacterium
GCAGCACGCCCATCGCCCTGATTTGTCGCACCGGCAACCGCACCACGCAGGTCCAGCGTTATTTGCAAAGCGCTGGCTTTACGCAGGTGTTCAATATCAAGGAAGGCATGGCCGGCAGCGCCGCCGGTCCGGGCTGGATCAAACGTGGCCTGCCGGTCGAAAGTTGCACGGCACCGTGCTGAAGCGGGGGCGACCGAAAGCCGTCCCCAAGTCGGGGCTGGCGGGGCGGCGGCGGGGCAGGGGTGATCTGTCTCGATGTTCGCCTGATGTTAAAAAATCGACGTCACCCACCTCCCATAAATCCATCGAGCCATGTTGACCGCTATGACCGCAGCTATCTATTTTTCTCCCGACGGATATCAGACGGACGGCGCCAAGCTGATGGGGCGACACGCGGCTGGTGCGGGGTTTTTGCGTGCATTTGCGGCAACAGAAACGGCCGCCATGGTGACTGGTTTGGTGCAAAACCCAGGTATGTCCGACGCGTTTAATAAGCAGATGCGTGCTGTGGGCTACCAAGGAAAGGTCCGCGTTGTGGCCATGGGCAATCATGCCCGACTGGCCGATCCTGGTACGCTATACCATCCTGACCCCGGTTTGAGCCGCTTCGCCTGGCAACGAGAGAGCGTTGGTGCCGGCACCTACAGCCTGTGTGGTGTCACCCATACCACTGCATCGCATCTAGCGATGGATGCTATTACCCAACTGCTTATGGCACCGCTGCGCGAATGGGATGCGTTGATCTGCACCTCGCGTGCGGTGCTGGATTCGGTGCAGACGTTGCTTGAAGCGCAGGCCGACTACTTGCGGTGGCGGTTTGGTTCGGTACGCTTTCCCTTGCCGCAACTTCCGGTTATACCCTTGGGTGTGCATTGCGGAGATTTCGAATTCACGTCCGACCAGCGACTGACGGCGCGGATTCATCTCGGTGTTGCAGAAGCGGATGTGGTCGTGCTATTTCTGGGTCGCTTGGCTTTTCATGCCAAGGCGCATCCGCAGGCAATGTATCTGGCGCTGGAGCGGGTGGCGGCGAAGTTTCCCGAGCGCTGTCTTCATCTTGTGCAATGCGGTTGGTTTGCCAACGCAGGAATGGAAAGAGACTTCCGCGAAGGGGCGGAGAAGCTATGTGCGACCGTTACGCATCACTTCCTCGATGGTCGTGAGGCGGCGGCGAGAACGTTGGCCTGGGCCGCAGCGGATATTTACGTATCGCTCGCAGACAATATCCAAGAGACCTTTGGTTTGTCTCCCCTTGAGGCGATGGCGGCCGGTCTGCCTGTGGTGGTGAGCGATTGGGATGGTTACCGAGACACCGTCCGTGATGGCATCGATGGTTTTCGGGTGCCGACACTCATGCCGGGTGCGGGGGCTGGGGAGGATCTGGCTCGGCGCTACGAAACCGAGGTCGACAGGTATGACATGTACTGTTTTCATGTCTGCGAATTAGTCGCGGTTGATGTCGCCGCGACAACTGAGTGTTTGGCCCGCTTGGTCGCCGATCCCGCTCTGCGTCGGCGCATGGGCGACGCGGGACGGCGGCGGGTACGAGAAGTGTTTGACTGGCGGCTGATTCTCGGGCGTTACCGGGAGTTATGGGCAGAACTCGCCCAATGTCGTCTCGCCAGCCCCGAATTAGGGATTCCCTTCGGTCGTGCCGATTTCCCCGGTGTCGGGTTATCGCCGCTTCTACAGGAGCGGGAGCGGCCCGCTGCGGCGTCGCTCGCTCGTGTGGGCGCAGACCGACAGCGTCGTCCCGACCGGATGGATCCATTTGTTCTTTTTGGTGGCTATACCAGCCGTCATCTTGAAGATCGTGATTCGCTTGATCTGGTCGCCGACAATGCCGATGCCGCCGTTACGTCCTTGGCCATGCGCCGCGCTCTGGGTTTTAATGTCCATGCACACCACGTCTATCCCAGCGAAGAGGACTGCCGTTCGGTGCTCGACTGGGTGGCCGCCATGCCTGGGATTTCTGTTGGCGACTTGATCGCTGGCTTCCCGCTCGCGCGGCAACATGCCATTCGCCGCGGATTGGCATGGATGATCAAAATGGATGTACTCAAGTTTCCTCGTCAGCCTTCGCGGCATGAGGGGAAAGCTCATGTTTCAATGGTGCTTACTTAAGTCACTGTGGCTGCTGTCAGTACCGCTCCTGCCTCACTTGCCCTGTTGTTATGCCTCCCAGCCTTTACAGGCGAGGGAAATATAGCGCGGTACGGTGCCGAAGATGCGGGACTTGGCCGAGGTCGGGCGCATCTTCGAATGCCTACGCGAGATGCCGATGTTCTCCGGAGTCAGGTACCAGGTGATCCGCCTGGCGGCGGAAACCAACAAGATGCTGTCAAAGGTCCGTACGGCACCCGTTGAGATGCCGATCCTGCCGACCA
>CAISDD010000512.1 GCA_903883985.1 uncultured Pseudomonadota bacterium
AAATCATCGCGGCAGCGCCGGCTTCCGGCCGGCTGTTTTCAAAGACGCAGGCAAGGATGCCTGCGCTACAGGGACTCGCCAGTGCTTCTTCAACCTGCCTGGGGTGGCTTACATCACTACCCCGCGTGAACGGGCGCTGACCGCACTATGCCGCGACTTATTGAGAAGTTACCAGGCTAGCACCCAAGCCTATGCGAGCCGGTAAGAAACAAGGTCTCGGAGATCATCGACAAGGACTACACCCGCCTGCCTGTCAGGGAACTGGCGGGGCCCCTGGAAAATTACGTCTGCCTATAGCAAAGGCCATCGGCCGCGTAGCGCATAGCGCGTCCCCTCGGTCCGCGAAACGGAATTCAGCAGCACGAAGTCCCGAGCGGACCAGGATATCGGCTCCAGACCCGGATCGAGTGCTGCGCACTCCGCTTGGCGCAGCAAGGTGATGTGCGGTACATAGGGGCGACGGTCGAAGTGGATGCAGGCTCGATCCATGCGCGATTCGAGCTGCCCCACCAGTTCCAGCAAGGCGGGCGGCGGCTGACTGGCGCCGAGATGGGCGATGTGCTTATGCCGCCAGCAATCGGCATAGTCGAAGAGCACCTCGAATTTTGCCGCCTTGATGCCTGCGGCGAGGGCCTGCAACTCGGCTAGGCGCTCCTGCGCGAGTTCGCCGACGAACACCAGGGTAAGGTGCAGCGTCTCGGGGTGCATGCGCCGCCCTCCCATCCGCTCATGCAAGCGACCGGCCGCCGCATCCAGCCTGGCCCTGACTGCCGTTTCCGGCCAGAGTGCGAAGAACAGCCGCAGGTTTTCGCCATTCATTTTGAAATCATGACCGCTCGATCAGGCAGACGGCCTCCGCCGCGATGCCTTCGCCACGGCCGGTGAATCCCAGTTTCTCCGTGGTGGTGGCTTTCACGTTCACCTGCTCCACCGCCACATTCAAATCTGCGGCGATGTGAGCACGCATTGCCGGGATATGTGTCGCCATGCGCGGTGCCTGGGCGATGATCGTGGTATCGACATTGCCGATCCGCCAACCCTGCCCTTGCAGCAACAAGGCCACATGGCGCAGCAGCTTGCGGCTGTCGATGCCACGATATTCCGGGTCGCTGTCTGGGAAATGGCGACCGATGTCACCCAGGCCGGCCGCGCCCAACAACGCATCGCAAAGGGCATGCAACAGCACGTCGGCATCCGAGTGACCGAGCAGGCCGAGATCGAAGGGAATATCGACACCACCGAGGATCAGGCGCCGCCCTTCTGCGAAGGCGTGCACGTCGAAACCATGGCCGATGCGCAGGTTTATCATGAAAAATCCTTGAAAGTGAACGACATGGCGACATGTGGAATGCCTGCGTCCTGATAAACGCCCCCCTCGGCGCAAAAGCCGAAGCGGGCGTAGAAGAGTATGGCATGGGTTTGCGCGGACAAACGCACCCCCCCCATGGCCTTGCCGGCGCGCCTCCTCTATGGCTGCGGCGAGCAGGGCCGCACCCAGGCCGCGACGACGCCAGCACGCCCGCACCGCCATGCGACCGATCCGGGCATCTGGCGTCAAACGAACGATGCCGACCCCCTCTCCCGCTTCGTCACGGGCGCCGACATTTCCACCGATCCTGGCGATAAACCAGGCACATTCCGCATCGAGTGGCTCCCACTCCAGCGACTCGGGTACGGATTGTTCCTCGATGAATACCTCACGGCGCACGCGGGCAATGTCGGCTTCGTCGCCGCGCCAGTCGGCGCGGACGACCACGAAGTGAGGAGTTGGAGGCATCCGCCGGGTAGAATATCGCATCATTCTCGAAGCGAGTTTGCCATGAAACTCTACGGCATCCCCAATTGCAGCACCGTGAAAAAAGCCCGCGCCTGGTTGGAGGCGCGCGATATTCCCTATGAATTCCACGATTTCAAGAAACAGGGTGTCCCGGAAGCACTGATGCGCGAGCTCTGCGGGTCGCTGGGCTGGGGATCGTTGATCAATCGCAACGGCCCCACATGGCGCAATTTTCCGGAAGATCGCCGCGCACAGGTTCACGATGCCGATACGGCCTTGAACCTGATGCGGGAAAACGCCAGCGTGATCAAGCGCCCGATCCTGGATCGCGACGGTCAGGTTCAGGTCGGCTTCAGCGAGGAGAACTATGGCGCCTTCTTCGGAGAATGAGGAACGCCATGGACGCCGGGATCGCGCCCGATGCCGAGCATTGCGAGCGCGACTTGCACGACCGGGTGCTGGCTCACGCGCACGAACTGATCGCGCGCCGTTCCCTCACGCCCAACGACGCAGGCTGCCAGGACTGGTTGATCTTGCGACTGCAAGCCCTCGGCTTCCTGGTTGAATGCGTGAACCAGGGCGGCGTGAACAATTTCTGGGCGCGCCGTGGCTCAGTCTCCCCCGTGGTCTGCTTCGCCGGCCATACCGACGTGGTTCCGACCGGCCCGATCGAGCAATGGCACAGCGACCCGTTCACGCCCGTCGAACGCGAAGGCCAGCTCTATGGACGTGGCGCTGCGGACATGAAGGGTTCGATTGCCGCTTTCCTCGCCGCCGTCGAGGACTTTCTCCACGAACACCCCAAACACACAGGCTCCATCGCCTGGCTCATCACTTCGGATGAAGAAGGCCCCGCGCTTGACGGCACCGTTCGGGTCGTGGAGCGGCTTGCCGCGCGCGGGGAACGGATCGATGCCTGCATCATCGGCGAGCCTACCTGCGTGGCCCGTTTCGGCGACATGATGAAGAATGGGCGACGTGGCTCCCTGCACGGCCGCCTCAAGGTGAAGGGGACCCAGGCACACATTGCCTATCCACACCTGGGCAGGAATCCTGTTCATCTCGTGGCCCCCGCCATCACCGAACTGGCGGCCATGGAGTGGGACCAAGGCAACGCCTATTTTCCACCCACGACCTGGCAGGTCTCCAACATGCACAGCGGCACGGGTGCTGCCAACGTGATTCCTGGCCACGCCGAACTCGCCTTCAATTTCCGTTTCGGCACCGCCAGCAGCATCGAGAGCCTGCAAGCGCGCGTCGCCGCCGTCCTCGACAAACAGAGACTCGAATACGAACTGGAATGGGAGATCGGCGCAAAACCCTTTTTGACTCCACGCGGATCGCTGGTGGACGCGATCTCCGCAGCCACGGAAGAAGTCACCGGCATCCTCCCTGAACTCTCCACTTCCGGTGGCACATCGGATGGCCGATTCATCGCGGAGATCGCGGCAGAAGTCCTGGAATTTGGACCCATTAACGCCAGCATCCACAAGATCGACGAACATGTCGGCATCGCCGAACTGCAACAACTGGCCCACATCTACCGCCTCACCCTGGAGAAACTGCTGCATGTCTGAGCACGCCAAACTGGAACTTCTCACTCTGCGCGACTGGCTGCGCTTCGCCGTCTCCCGCTTTCAGGAGGCCGGGCTATTCTTCGGCCATGGCAGTGCGGATGCGTTCGATGAAGCCGCCTATCTCTGCCTGCACAGCCTGCACCTGCCGCCCGATCGTCTCGACCCTTTTCTCGACGCCCGTCTGCTGCCTTCTGAACGGGAAAAACTGGCCAATCTCATCGTGAGGCGCACGCACGAACGCATTCCCGCCGCCTATCTGACCCACGAGGCCTGGCTCCAGGGTTACCGCTTCTATGTGGACGAGCGAGTGATCGTGCCGCGTTCCTTCCTGGCGCCGCTGATTCTGGAACGACTCCACCCCTGGCTGGCCGAGCCCGATAGCGTGCGGCGGGTACTGGATCTATGCACCGGTTCCGCTTGCCTGGCGATCCTGCTGGCCCAGGCCTTTCCTGACGCCACGGTGGATGCCACGGATCTGTCGGTCGGTGCGCTCGAAGTCGCGCGCCGCAATGTCGCTGAATACCAGTTACAGGATCGATTGCATCTGTTCCAGGGCGATCTCTTCGCCCCTCTGGGAGAGGCCCGCTATGACCTGATCGTCGCCAACCCGCCCTATGTAAACGCGGAATCGGTGGCCGCACTCCCTGCGGAATACCGGCACGAGCCAGCGCTCGCACTGGGTTCCGGCCAGGACGGGCTGGATGCCACGCGCATCATCTTGCGCTGCGCCCCGCAGCATCTGAATCCCGGGGGGGTGCTGGTGGTCGAAATCGGCCACAACCGCGCGGCCCTGGAAGCCGCCTTCCCCCTCCTCGATTTCACCTGGCCGCAGATCGAAGACGCTGAGGACACGGTATTCGTTCTCACCCGGGAACAATTCGTAACAGCGCTATAAACAGCCCGCTCGCGGGATCCTACGGACGCAATAACACGGAGCAAACCATGCAACAACTCGACATCTTCGTCTCTTCGCTCGCTTCGTTCTGGACACAGTTGGCAAGCTTTATCCCCCAGTTGTTAGGCGCCATCCTCGCACTGGTTCTGGGCTGGATGCTGGCAAAACTGGCGCGCACCGGCGTGATGCGACTGCTCGTCCTGCTCAAGTTCGACAAGGCGACAGAAAAATCCGGCCTGGAATCCTTCATGCAGCACGCCGAACTGGACCTCTCGGTCGCTACCTTGCTAGGCAACCTGGTCTACTGGCTGATCATCCTGGTGATGATCGTCACGGTCGCCAACTCGCTCGGCCTGTCGATGGTGGCCGACTTGTTCAACAAGGTGGTGCTGTACATCCCCAATGTGATCGTCGCCATCCTGGTGCTG
>CAISDD010000513.1 GCA_903883985.1 uncultured Pseudomonadota bacterium
AGGTTTATACCCTTTCCGTGGTGCCGCAATTCACCCCGGTGGACATCGGTTTGCGCTGGTCGCCCCTGCTCGCGTATCTGGAGAAGGAAGCCGGAATCAGCCTGCCGTTACAAGTAGTGGATCGCATTCCAAAATTCGAGAGCGACTTTCTCGCCGGCGTGCCGGATTTCGTCTTTCTCAATCCCTGGCACGAGGTCATGGCCAGGAAGGCGCAAGGCTATATCCCCCTGGTGCGCAGCGGCGAACCTCTCCACGGCATCCTGGTAGTCGACCGCAACGGCCCGATCAAACGGCTTTCCGATCTCAACGGCAAGACCCTGGCTTTCCCCGCGCCCAACGCCTTCGGTGCTGTACATGCGCGCATTGCTTAGCAAGAAGGAAGGCCTCTCCTTCACGCCGGTCTATGTCGGCACCCACCAGAACGCCTACCGCCACGTCCTGCTGGGTGAGGAGGCCGCGGGCGGAGGTGTCGGCGCCACCCTGGAAAAGGAATCGGCAGCCATACGCGCCCGGCTTGCCGTGCTCTACACCACACCCGCGGTCGCCTCCCATCCCCTCGCCGCCCACCCGCGCGTCCCCGCCGGCGTGCGCGCGCGCCTGGTCGCCGCCCTGCTCAAACTTGACAGCGACCCGGCCAGACGCCACCTGCTCGCGGCAGTGGAACTGGACCACCCCCAGGCAGCGGACTACGCGCGTGACTACGCCCCGCTGGAGAACCTGAAACTGGTCGAATATGCGAAAATCGCGGGCGACAAGAAATAGCCACCCGTGATACGCGTATCTCCACCCCCCTTTCTTAAACACTTGCTGCCGCGCCAACTCACCGTACAACTGGCGGTGCTCACCGCCTTGATGCTGGTCATCGCCATCTCCGGCTTCACCCTCTACACCACGCTGCAACAATCCAGGAGGGAGGAGGCCTCGTTGCTGCGCACCATGGAGACCCAGTTGCAGAATCTGGCGATTTCCAGCGCGGGATTTCTGCTCAACCGTGACTACAGTGCGACGGAGCGCCTATTGCTGCTCTCCGCTCTCCACCCCGACATCCGCGCCCTGCGCGTTATCGGTCGCAACAATCAAGTCATCACCCAGGTACTGCACACACCGGGCAAGGAGCCAGAAGCGACGTTCGACTTCCTCACCCTGGCTCCGTCCAGGGACACGCGTCCGATCTGGCTGGATGCCCACGGCCAGCCGCAGGACGGCCACCAGTTCACCTGGAACGCGCAGCGTTTGGTACTCTGGCGATCCCTGGACGAATACGGCTATGACGGCGCGCTGCAACTCGAAGCCGACACCACCACGCTGAAAAACGGTCTGCGCGACATCATTCGCGACGGCATCCTCGCCGTGCTGCTCTCCTGCTCGATCAGCGTCTTCCTGGTCATCGGCCTCCTGCACCGTCCGGTCCGGGTCGTGCGCGAGGCGGCGCGCTTCGCTGGCGAGCTCACCTGCAAGTTGGGCGAGCAGATGCCCGAATACCGAGGCGCGAACGAGATCAGTGCGCTGGTGAATGCCCTCAACGAGACCTCGCTCTGGCTGTACACGAAAGAAATGTCGCTTTCCGCCGCCAACCAGCGCATGGAAGCGGTGTTGGGCAACATTTCCGACGCCCTGCTCACCGTCAACGCCGATGCCGTGGTGGAGAGCGCCAACGCCGCCGCCTGCGCTTTGTTCGGTTATGCGGAACACGAGTTGGTGGGCTTGCCCGCGGCGCAGCTAGTGCCTGACTGGGAGCGACTCGCGCCGATCGGTGGAGAGGACAAGCTTCAGGCGGAAACCACGGCCCTGCGCAAGAATGGGCACAGCTTCCCCGCCGACCTCACCTTGTCCCGCTTCACCCTCTACGGCATGCCCTACCGTATCGCCGTGGCCCGCGACATCACCGAGCGTAAACAGGCCGTACTCCATCTGAAACGCACGACCTCGCGCCTGTCTGCCCTGATCGAAAATCTCCAGACCGGCATCCTGGTGGAAGACGAAGACCGCCGCATCGTTCTGATCAATCGTTCCCTGTGTCGCATGTTCGGCCTGCAAGAATCTCCCGAGAGCCTGATCGGCCTGGATTGCGTGCCGGTGGCCGAGGCCATCAAGACCCAGTTCGCCGATACTGCGGCCTTTCCAGAACGCATCGCCCAAGTCCTGGGCGCGTGTCGGCCGGTTATCGGGGAAGAACTGCTCCTGGCCAACGGGCGCGTGGTGGAGCGCGACTTCGTGCCGATTCGAGTAGCCGGAGCCGATTACGGCCACCTCTGGCAGTACCGCGACATCACCACGCGCCGCCTGGCGGAAGAGTCGATGCGCAACGCGCGCGACGTAGCGGAGAGAGCCAATCGCATGAAGAGCGAATTCCTGGCCAACATGAGCCACGAGATCCGTACCCCCATGAATGGGGTCATCGGCATGACCGAATTGGCTCTGGACACCGACCTGAGTCCAGAGCAGCGTGAATACCTGGTCCTGGTCCAGTCTTCGGCTCAGCACCTGCTGGGCATCATCAACGACATACTCGACTTCTCGAAGATTGAGGCCGGAAAGCTCAGCATTGCGCACGAACCGTTCGCGCTGCGCCCCACGCTGGAAGACACCTTGCGCGGGCTGGAATTGCGTGCCAGACAAAAAGGCCTGACTCTCACCCTGAAAATGGCGGACGACCTGCCCCTGGAAGTCGCCGGCGACCCAGGTCGCATACGCCAGGTGCTAGTCAACCTGATCGGCAATGCTGTCAAATTCACCCATGAAGGCGGCGTCACCCTGACCGTGAATCGGGAATACTGCGAACAGGACCGATTCGGGCATGGCGGAACCGCCGCCGACACTTCACCCTATGGGGCACTCGACTGCCTGCACCTGTGTGTGAGCGACAGCGGCATTGGCATCGCACGGAAGAATCTGGATTCCATCTTCGATGCCTTCACCCAGGCGGATGGGTCGATCACGCGCAAATACGGCGGCACGGGTCTGGGCCTGACCATCTCCAGCAAACTGGTCGACCTGATGGGGGGGGCGCTCTGGGTAGATAGCGAGGAAGGCCAGGGTACCCACTTCCACTTCCTCCTGCCCTGTGCACCGGTCGACGCGGCCCATTCAGGTGCCACGACGAGCGACGAAGACATGGTCAGCCTCACCGGCCTGCTGGTTCTAATCGCGGAAGACAATCCGGTGAACCGCAAACTGGCTATCACGCTCATGGAAAAACTCGGACATCGCGTCATCGTGGCGGAAGATGGCGAACAAGCGGTGGCGGCCTTCGCCCCGGGACGCTTCGACCTGATCCTGATGGACATGATGATGCCCACCCTGGACGGCATGGGTGCCATCGCCCGCATCCGCGAGATGGAGGCGCAATACGGTGCGGACCATAAGACGCCCATCATCGCCGTCACCGCTCACACCATGCGCGGGGACATGGAGCGATTCCTGGAGGGTGGCGCCGACGGTTATGTCGCCAAACCGATCCGCTTCGACGAGTTGAAGCGGGAGATCACCCGAGTCATCACGAACGGGTGAGTTGCGAGGACTGAGTAGAGTACACACTACTCGGCACCCAAGGAGAAACGCATGAAAGGCATGATCTTCACGGAATTCATGGAAATGGTGGAAGCCTCCTGGTCGATGGACATGGTGGACCGCATCATCGCGGACTCCAAGGTCGCCTCCGGCGGCAGTTATACGTCGGTGGGCACTTACCCCCACGAGGAGATCATCGCCCTGATCCTCGCCCTTTCCCAGGCGACGGGAATCGCCCCACCCGAATTGGCACGCACCTTCGGCAAGCACCTGTTCGGCCGCTTCGCTCTGGCCTACCCGCGTTTCTTCCATGGCATGGACGGTGGCTGCTTCCAGTTTCTCTACGGCATCGAGCACGTGATCCTTGCGGAAGTCAGCAAACTCTACCCGGATGCCGAACTGCCCACCTTCGAAGTGAAAATAGAGAAATCCTGCCTGAACCTGACATACTATTCCCCTCACCCCTTTGCCGACCTGGCGCAGGGCTTGATCGAAGGGTGCGTGGCGCACTTCGCTGAAGACATCGAAGTCGGGAGTGAGGCCATCCGTGGCCAACCCGGCGCCCGAACCCGTTTCATTCTTACCCGCCGAGGCTGATCCATGAGCGACTCCGTCTGGCAAGCGCGCTTCGATCGCGAGCGTGACGCCCGCAAACAAGCGGAGCGCATCCTCGAGGAAAAATCGCTGGAGCTGTACCAGAGCAACCAGAGCCTGCGCCGCCTGGCTTCGGAACTGGATGTGATGATCCGCCAGCGCACCAATGAACTCTCGGCGGCGCTGGCCGAGTCCGAGCGGCAGAAGCGGGAGCTCGCCGGTCTCAACCAACAACTCCATGTTCAGCACGGCGAACTCGCACTGGCGCGCAAGACGGCAGAAGCCGCCAACCGCCTCAAGAGCGAGTTTCTCGCCAAT
Organism: uncultured Pseudomonadota bacterium; assembly: GCA_903883985.1. Lineage (GTDB taxonomy): Bacteria > Pseudomonadota > Gammaproteobacteria > Burkholderiales > Thiobacillaceae > PFJX01. The sequence goes on from CAISDD010000513.1 coordinate 4,423, forward strand.
ATGAGCCATGAAATCCGTACCCCCATGAATGGCATCATCGGCATGGCGGATCTGGCGCTGGAAACCGACCTCAGCCGCGAACAGCGCGAATACCTGAATCTTGTGAAGAACTCCGCCGACCACCTGCTAATCGTCATCAACGACATCCTCGACTTCTCCAAAATCGAAGCCGGCAAGCTAGACATCCAGGAAGTCCACTTCGACCTCATCGACCTGATCGGCGAAACGCTCAAGTCACTCGCCCCACGCGCTGTCCTCAAGGGCCTGGAACTCAATTACGACCTGGGCGAGGACACTCCCCGCTTCGTCATCGGCGACCCGGCACGAATGAAGCAGATATTTATCAACCTGCTTGGAAACGCGATCAAGTTCACCGAACAGGGGGAAGTCGGCATAGAAGTGACGGGCTGCCACCCATCCACGCAAGGGATTTGCCTGGAATTCTGCGTTCATGACACGGGTATCGGTATCGCCCCCGACCAGCAGGGCGACATCTTCTCCGCCTTCGCCCAGGCGGACGGCCAGGTAACCCGAAAATACGGCGGCACCGGGCTAGGACTCACCATCACCAAGCAACTCATCGAGATCATGGGTGGATCGATCCACGTGGAAAGCGAAACCGGGCGAGGTTCCCGCTTCCTCTTCCATATCTGGCTAAAACTCAGCGTCGAGCCAGAGAATATCGCCTCCCGCGAAGCCCTGCTAAAGTCGGTTCGGGTGCTCGCCGTGGACGACCAGCCGACCAACCTGCATGTCATGAGCCTCATGCTCAAACGTCTGCATGTACGCCATGACCTCGCCCGCGATGGCTTGGACGCCATGAGCAAGATCAAGCAGGCCAACGTCCAGGGCGAGCCTTACCGCCTGGTCCTGCTCGATGCCCGGATGCCCGGCATGGATGGCTTCGCGGTCGCCCAGGAACTGCGACGTGACCCCGTGTACGCGGGTACGGGCCTGCTCATGCTCACTTCGGCGGGACTGCGCGGCGACGCCGCCCGCTGCAAAGAACTCGGCCTGAGCGCCTACCTCACCAAACCTGTCGCTCTGACCGAATTAAGGGAAGCCATGGAAGCCGCACTCGGCCAAGCAGACGCCAACCAGCTCATCACCCGTCACAGCCTGCGCGAGGAGCGAAGGAAATACGCGATCCTGCTCGCCGAGGACAATCCGGTGAACCAGAAACTGGCTGTCAAACTCCTGGAAAAACAGGGCCACACGGTCAGCGTCGCCGACAATGGACGCTTGGCGCTGGAAGCCTGGCGGCGCGGCGGCCATGACCTGGTGCTGATGGACATGATGATGCCGGAGATGGACGGCCTCGAGGCCACCCGCCGCATCCGCGAGGAAGAACAGGGCCACATCCCCATCATCGCCATGACCGCCAACGCCATGCAAGGCGACCGCGAACGCTGCCTGGATGCCGGCATGGACGGCTATGTCTCGAAGCCAGTCAAACCCGAGGTCCTGTTTCAGGAAATCGAACGCGTCCTGGGCGAGCGGGCAACCCAGTCCCGCCCCCCTCCCGTTGCCCCCAGCCCCCCCGTGGAAGCGGGCCTTCCGATCTACGACCGCGCCGACGCCCTCTCGCGCATCGCCGACGATGAGGAATTACTCGCCACGCTGATCGACATGTTCGTAGCCGATGCGCCCAGCTATCTCGACGAGATCGACGCCGCTCTGGAAGCCGCCGACTGGAATCGCCTCACTCGTGCCGCCCACACGCTCAAAGGCGTACTCGCAACTTTCTCCGCCCGTCGTGGCGAAGTCCATGCCCGCGCACTGGAAGTCGCGGCCAAGGCCGCCGATCCGACCGAGTGCCGCAAGCAGGCTGCACTGGCCAGGATCGGGGTCGACGCTTTCCTGCAAGCCATCCAGTAACCGTTCATGGCCCAAGGCCGCCCCCCGCTCATGCAAGCCGCATCAGACCATGAACGGTTCCCTCACATCGGCCAATAATCATCTAAGTAACCCGTAGAAACTAATTTGGCTTACCACCAGGCTCCCTCACCCTGCCCTCTCCCGAAGAGGGTTCCACCCCCTTCCCCCTCCGGGGGAAGGGCCGGGGATGAGGGCCTGCGCCGGCAGCTTAATGAAGGCAAGTTACGCAACATTACTTAGCAATAATCATCGGCCAAATAACAGATAGGTCGCAAACACCGCCGCGACGAAGCCGCCCAG
>CAISDD010000514.1 GCA_903883985.1 uncultured Pseudomonadota bacterium
ATGAGAGATCGGGTGTTATTTTGCAAGACCTGACCCCGGTCATGCGCTATCGCTTATCCACCCTACGGGTTGGGAAGCAGAGCCGTCCGCCATCTGCGTGGGTTGGGTTAGCCGACGGTTTCATGTCGGCGTAAGCCAACAGATACCAGCGCCAGGATGATTTACTCCCTGGCTTGAAGCGTAGTGCAACCCCCACTTACTGCTGGATCAGGATGTCTGCCGTTAGCGAATGTCATCCGCAGTGATGAGGACGGGGATTGCAGAGCCGCCGCGACGCCCCAATATTGCGTGAGTCTCCCTTAACCGCGTTTCGCCATGAATCCCCTGCTCGACTTCTCCGGCTTGCCCCGCTACGCGGAAATCCTCCCCGAACACGTCACGCCAGCTATCGACAGTCTCCTCACCGAGAATCGTGCCCTGGTCGAACGTCAGTTGATTGCGGCCCCCACCTGGGAAGACTTCGTGGCGCCCATGGAAGATGCCAACGAGCGTCTGTCGCGGGCATGGGGCCAGGTGTCACACCTGCATTCGGTCCTGGACAGCCCTGAGTTGCGCGAGGTCTACAACGAAAATCTGCCCAAGATCACCCAGTATTATGCCGAGTTGGGCCAACACGAAGGCCTGTTCCGCCAGTTCAAGGCGCTCGCGGGGGCGCCCGAGTTCCTCAGCCTGGTGCCTGCGCGCAAGAAAATCATCGACAACGAGTTGCGCGACTTCGTGCTCGGCGGCGCCGACCTGGAGGACGAGAAGAAGCCGCGTTTCATGGAAATCCAGGAGGAACTGGCCGGGCTCTCCGCCAAATTCGAGGAAAACCTGCTAGACGCCACCCGCGCCTGGTCGAAACTCCTCACCGACGAAGCGCAACTCGCCGGCCTTCCCCTCGACACCAGGACGATGTTCAAGGAAATGGCACAAGCCGACGGCGAACAAGGCTGGAAGCTGAATCTGCAAGCCCCTTCCTTCACGCCGATTTTGCAATACTGCGACAACCGGCCCTTGCGCGAGGAAATGTACCGAGCCTACACCACGCGCGCAGCAGAATTCGGCGCGGTGGAACTGGACAATACCCCGCTGATTTCCAGCATCCTGGCGTTGAAGCAGGAAGAAGCGCGGATGCTGGGTTTCGACTCCTACGCCCAGGTTTCGCTGGAATCCAAGATGGCCGAGAGCCCGGCCCAGGTGCTCGATTTCCTCAATGAGCTGGCGATACGTGCCAAACCCTACGCCGAAAGCGACATGGCGGAGCTGCGTGCATTCGCCGCGTCCACGCTGCAACTGCCCGACTTGCAGCCCTGGGACGTGGCCTATGCCAGCGAGAAACTGCGCGAGGTGCGCTACGCTTACTCGGAAAACGAGGTGAAACAGTATTTTCAGGAAGCACGCGTGCTGGCCGGCCTGTTTCGGGTCATCAAGAGCCTCTACGGCCTGTCCATCGTTCCTGATGTTGCGCCGCTCTGGCACGAGGATGTGCAGTTTTACGCCATCCACGACCCGGCCGGAAATCGGATCGGCCAGTTCTACCTCGACTTGTACGCCCGCGACACCAAGCGCGGCGGCGCCTGGATGGACGACGCCATCACCCGGCGCAGCAAGGATGGCGGCATCCAGACCCCCGTGGCCTATCTCAACTGCAACTTTACTCGCCCTGTGGGCGGCAAACCGGCACTGCTCACCCACGACGACGTCATCACCTTGTTCCACGAATTCGGCCACGGCCTGCATCACCTCATGACTCAGGTGGAAGACCTGGGCGTGTCCGGCATCAACGGCGTGGAATGGGATGCGGTGGAACTACCCAGCCAGTTCATGGAGAACTTCTGCTGGGAATGGGACGTGGTGAAGCATATGACCGCCCATGTCGACCATGGCGAGGCGCTGCCGCGCGCATTGTTCGACAAGATGCAGGCCGCCCGAAACTTCCAGGCCGGCATGCAGACCCTGCGCCAGATCGAATTCTCCCTGTTCGACATGCATCTCCACCATGACCTGGTTCCGGGCCAGACCGCACTGGAGTTGCTACGCGAGATACGCCAACGCGTGGCCGTGCTCATCCCGCCCGACTACAACCGTTTCCCCAACAACTTCTCCCACATCTTCGCCGG
>CAISDD010000515.1 GCA_903883985.1 uncultured Pseudomonadota bacterium
ACGCTGGGCGAATGCCCGAAGAAGGCACCCTTGTTGGCCGCCTCCATCACCCCCGGCCCGCCCCCGGAAATCACCGCGAAACCGGCGTCCGACAGCTTCCGGGCGATGCTTTCAGTGAGCGCGTAATAGGCCGATTCCGGCGACACCCGGGCGCTGCCGAAGATGGAAACTGCGGGGCGAATCGGGCCGAGGCGCTCCGTGGCCTCGACAAACTCGGCCATGATCTCGAACACGCGCCAGGACTCACGCGCCGATAGATTGGCCTCCTGGCTGCCACCCGGATCGACCATGGAAGGAATTTTAGGCTTGTACATGGGCGGCGCCCATGGGAAAGGTGTGCGATTGTAGCGCCCACCACACTCATCGCCAGTGACGCAAGGGCCACTTGCCACTTGAATCTGCCGTTACATCGTCCCGATCAGGTTGATAAACCAACCGTGGGAACGGTAGGAGAGATCGGTGAGGTCATCCGAATAGTGGGTAAAGTTGTAGCCTCCGCCCAGTTTTACATGCTTGTTCAAGTGCCGGTAGACCCCCACCAGCGCGCCAGTCTGGCTGTTGCTAGCCGTGCTCGCGTCGAGCGTGCGCACCTCGGTCAGGATATCCCACTCGTGCACCCAGTGCCAGTCCGCGCGCAGTATGCCCAGCCAGGCCGTCGAGGAATACCAGTCGCCGCCCAGCGTTGTGTCCTGCAACTCGCTGCGGCGCACGCCCAGCTTGGCGCCGACCGAGACCCAGGGACGAAGGTCATAGATCGTGTCGAGGTCGAGCACATGGCTCTTCTGGGCATAGCCCAGACTGGTTCCGGTCGCATCCACCTGCCCCGCAGTCGGCACGTTATGCAGATAGGTGTACTTGAACAGGGTATTCCAGCGGTCGTTCTTCACCGGACGCCAGGCGTAACCCGTGACCAGTTCCAGATATTCCCCGTTTTGCAGGGCGTGGCTGCTGGAAGTGGAGAAATTCAGGCGACCCAGGAAACGCCAGTCCGGATCGACCTGATAGCCCAGGGTGTTCTTCATTAACCACGTTATCTGGGAACCACTGAGGCTGTTGTCATCACTGCGGTATTCCAGGGCGCTGGCATAACGAGTGGGCCCCTCGTGGTAACCCACGCTCAGGCCCAGTGCCTGGCGTTTGGTGTCGCCAGCCAAGGGATCGGACAACTTGCCCGTTTCCATCTTGACGCCATAGTTCCAGCGGTCGTTGGGGGCGAGATCCAGGCCGAAGGCATGGATCAGGCCGGAAGGACCGTACCCGTACTGGTAACGCTCCTCGGCGTTGACGCTGAGCGTATCCGTGTAGCGGGTCTTGCCGCCGACGGTAAGCAAGCCGGCGCGACTGCTGAAGCCGTCGTCGGTGCGATCCGGGGAAAGGGAATAGTTCGTGTAATAGCTGGTGCGGTCATCCACCTGCCAGGTGCCGCCGATCTTGGAACCCAGGCCGCCATTGCCATCCGATACCTCGCCGATCAGCTTGAAGCGGTCGTTGATGCGCCGCTCGCCGCCCAGGCCGACACGGTCATTCTCGGCACGAGATCCGCTCTTCTCCAGGGTGCCCTGGCCGTAGCCATAGGCGGTCCAGCCGGCGGCTGCGTCCGGCGTGTAATCCATGCGCACCACGGCGTCTACGCGGTTGCCACTCTGCGATAGGGTTGGGCTGACGTTGGCCACACTCGCTCCCCGGTCGTCGTCGCGCAGCCCCAAGCTCGCCTTCCAGTTGGCGTTGAGCACATGGCCGACATCCACCTCAACCGCCTTGGTGGACAAGCTGGTGGCGAGTTTCACGTCGGCCTTCAACTTCACGTCGGTCTTGTCGCTTGCCTGCCAGGCCAAGCTGCCGCCCTGCTGCAAGGTGGCCTCGCTGTTGAAGGTGATCTGCCCGGGGCCTGAGAAACCGGCCTCGGTGTTCTGCCAGTAGTAGGTCGCCTTGCCCTTCGCATGGGAGACATCGGCGAAATCCACGGCGGCTTCGACGCGCTGTGCGCCGGCCTTACCACCGCCTGAGTTCATGGCATTGAAGCCGAAGCCGCCATCCTGCGAAGTCTGCGTGACCGTGCCGGCGCCATCGGTGCGCGCGCCTTCTAGTTTCACGTAGGTGCCCGGCTTGTAACGCCAGGTCGCATCGATGTCCTTGAGCCGCTGCACCGGCCCGTCCTGACGGTAGGCCGTGGTACCCACTTGCAGGGAATCGTTCAACCAGGCGCTCGCCCGCCCTCCGACCACCATGCTGCTCACGGAAATCACACCGGGGGCGTATTCGTAAGTGGCCACCAGATATTGCGGGTCACCACCGAGGTTGCCCGATTGCACCAGGGTGCCCGTACTTGCGGTGGAGGCGAGCGCCTCGCGCAGGGTGATGCGGCCTTGCAGATTGTTCACGTCGTAATCCTGCACCGCGACCAGTTGCTGGGTCTTTAGGACCAAGCCGGAATCCTTGTCGCGGACTTCCAGCCACACGTGCTCCGAGCCCGGCGTAATATCGATGTTGTGCAGGTAGTAGAGGGAACCGCCAGTTCCACGGTATTCCTCGCGCGATTGCAGCGTGCCCGGATCGGCGGCAAAAACTTCCAGCGTGCTGCGCTTCTCGCCGTACTTCGTGGCGGCATCGGACACCAGCTTGACGTCGGCACCATAGAGGGCACGGCTGAAGTTGGCGAACTGGGTGCCGGTGAGGCTGGTCTTGAAACTGCCCCACAATATCCGTGAATCGCCGCGCGCCAGACGCACGAAAAACTTGCCCCGGGTGGGTGCATCGTCGATCGCCGTGGAATCATCGCCATAGACCGGGTAATACTTGTTCGCATCAAGGCTGCGCAGAAGATAGCGCGGGTCTTTCTCGGCGAAGTTGGTGAACAAGCTCCGCAGCGGCTGCTCGCGGGTGTCGGCGCTGGCGGTGAGCTGCCAGTCGTTTTGCAGCCACTCGCCTTTCACCTTGCCCTTGAGATAGAACGCCAGGCGGCCATCAACATAGGTCTTGTTGTCGTAGTGATCGGTAGGGTCGACGCTCACCAGCCGTGCCGCCGCGCTGTTATTCGTGGCATTGCGCCCGGCGGTGAGGTCGGCCAGGCCCATGTAGAACCAGTCGTCGTCGGCGATGGAGAGGTTACGGTCATAGCGCGCGCTACTGCCATCGGGCTTCTTCACTTCGACTTCCACCACGTGCGGTCCTGCCGGCAGTATCTGACGCGCGGCGAACACCCCCTTGGCATCCACGGGCAGCGACTGACCCAGGAAACTCACCAATTCGCCCACCTTGATGCCACTGCCGTTGGCGGTCACCGCGCCCCCATGAACCTGGATGTTGTGGATGGACAGACTGTTCTCGCCGTAGCCTGCCAGCAACTCGCGCTCACGCTTGTCCACGTCCTTTGCCGGACGCGCCCGGTCGGTCAATTCGATCATTTTTGCCCGGGTCTCGTCGAAATGGCCGTGGCCATCGTAGACGCGCAACACATAGACCACATGGTCGTCCTTCAGATTCGGCACTTGCCAGGCGAGCGGCTGCCCGAGTTGCAGCGGCAGCACCGCTAGCGGCGCGCCCTGGGTAGTCGCATCGGGGGCGAATATCCGCACCTCGGCGCGAGCGATGAAAGCCTGATAGTTACTCCAGCCGGTGATCTCCACCACACCGCCCTGTACCACGGCATTGGGCCATGCGTGGGCGTTGAGTACGGGAGTTTGTTCCAGGCTGTCATAGCGGATCTGGATGTCGGCCTTCTCCAGGGCAACGTCGCTACAGCGCTGGATGTCCGGATCGATGACGCCGTCCTCCTCAGCCACGCCATCGATGCTGATGCGAAACGGCAGATCCTCGGCGCGGGTGCGCGAAGCCAGCACTTCCGCGCAAGAACGCTGCGGTACGGGCAGGAGCGGAACTGCGGGGGCGGGCGCTGGCGCAGCCAAGACGGGAGCGGGCGCAGCGACGACGGGAACGGGCGCGGGTATGGGTGCGGGCACGAGTATGGATGGCGCCGGCGGCACCACTTCCTGGCGCTCGTCCTCATACCAGGCGTGGATTTCCACGCGGCGATTCTGCGCCATACCGGCCAAAGTATCGTTACTGGTCAGCGGCCGATCCTGGCCACGGCTGGCGGTCGTAATGCGGCCGGGTGCGAGCCCCAATCGCGCCCCCAGATAGGCCGCGACGATGTCGGCGCGGGACTGGCCCAGCCCCTGGTTATCGCGATATCTCGCCCGGCTGATGGCGGAAAGATGCTGGTTGTCGGTGTGGCCGATCACTTCCAGGTGCAGCTTCTGGTGTGGCTTCAAGTATTCAACCAACCGCTCCAGGCGCGATTTGAGCGTATCCCCCATCTCGCTGCCGCCAGAAATGAATGAAGAAGGCGCCAATTCACTGCGCTCGCCCGGCTCCACGATGGTACGAGTGGTCGGGGCTGCGGCTTGGCTTCCCTCCGCGAGAGGCGTCTGCGCATCGGCAGAGCTCCCCAGGGACTGGAGGATGGGCGCGGAAGCCGCGACCGGGATGGGCGTGGGCGTAGAGATGCGGATGGGTGCCTTCACCAGGGAAGGGACTGGGTCCGCGTCCGAGAGCACGAAAGTTTCCGTCGTCAGTTGCCGCTCAGCGTTGTCCGGCGTAAGGAGCGCCCCCAGGCTCGCACCATGATCGATGCGCTGACCATTGACATGGCTACAGCCGCCATTCTGGCCACAGGGTGTGCAACGGCCCTCCACCTGACAGAAACGCGGTTCGTCAACGGCGAACACCGGGCCGGAAGCGAGCAACAGGTACAGCAACTTCTTTTGCATGGCGATCATTTCGCGCTCCCGGTAGGCGCGCGCTCAAAGATTTCTTCCTCGAACACCAGGGTGTAGCAGCAACCCTGGGCTTTCCACAGCGCCTCGATGCGTTCCCTGACCGCGCGCAATCGGTCTTTCGCCAGACTGGCACCGCTGCGGCCCGTGCGATACGCCAGGCGCAGCACAGAAGGCTTCACACGCAAGGTGGTGGGCAACTTGTCCAGGGCACGTGCCAGGGCGGCACTGGGCTCGGCGCGGCCGCCCCGGAAGGCGGCGTCGGACAATTCCAGGCGCACGACGCGATGAATGGCCGCACCGAAGTTGAGCTTCACCATCTTGCCGCGCGTCGTGCGTATCACGCGCGGGTTCTCGGTGGTGACTCGGTAGCCCGAAGGCAGAGTGCGTTCATCCAGCTTCATCATGAAATTGGAGCCGCGCAGATCCTGCGGGATGTCGGCGCAAGCCACGTGGAAGCGGCCTTCCTTGTCGGTCGTCACCAACAAGCCGTTGACCGTGACCACGCGCACGTTGGGTAGCCCCGGCTCGCCCTCGTCCTCGTAGCCATTGGCGTTCTGGTCGTCGAACACCTTGCCGATGATCTCCGAGCAATCGAAGGTCGGGTCCGGGACGATGCGAACGGTGGCGGCGGCAACATTGGAATCCACCCCACCGGTCAGGTGGTTGCTGGCCCAGGCCAGATTGGTGTACAGCCCATCGCTCACCCCCGCACCCGTGACCAGCAGCATCTTCCAGGTCTTCTTTTCCCCGACGCCGAAGGTCAAGCCAGGCCAGGTCAGGGTACGCCCAGTGATACGCGGCTCCGAACCCACTCCACCCAGATTCGCCGAGCCCTTCTTGTAGGCGAACCCGGGGGGAATCAGGTCGACCACGTCGATATTGGCAAGCGGCAAGCCATTCGAGGGCAGGTTGGTCGCGGTGACGATATAGGGCACCAGATCCCCCTTGGAGACATTCAGCAGGGGCGTGGTCTTGCTCATCAGTATCATGCCCGGACTCACCGGATCGAGCGGGATGTGGTTGTTGACCACGTTGGACGAACTGGTAGCCACCGATCCACCCAGCGTCAGATTCAGCACCAGGTAGTAGGTAGTCGATTGACCGACAGGCGGCGGCCCGGCCTGGACCTGTACGGGGTCCGTTCCACCTTTGGAAGGCGTATGCGGGCCAGCCGTCGGCGGAATCATGGTCGATGGACCCGGGGCATAGCCCGTGGACGGCGGCGCCACGCCGAGGTTGAACACAGCGGTTCCCGACGGGCATCCTGCTCCCTGAATCAGGAGGAACTGGTAGAAGCCGTTACTGCCCGTGATTTCCGGGTTCTGTCCGGAAACCAGACAGGAGGCCGGGACCGGTGTCGCACCCTGTGACAGGGTCACGATCGCCCCCAGGATCGGCGCCCGAGTGTTCGCGTCATAGACCACGCCGGACGGATCGAGCGGCAGATCCTGCTCGACGACGTCGTCGCCCGGACGCAACACGATGCCGGTGATCTTGGCGACATTGGAGTCGGCGACCGGGGTTCCTGCGGCCCCCCCGGATTGCGGCGCCGTGTTGAAACCGATGCCACCGGGGTTGGAAAAGGAAACCGCAAAGGACAAATAGAACCCTCCAGCAGTGGTCGGCTGGCCAGAATAGGGCAAGCCGTTCTTCCACTGCGGATAACTCGTCCCACAGGAGAGGTTATCGAAGTGATAGAAACCCGTGGCATCGGTCTGGACCACGCAAATCGTTTCTGTCCCGCCACCGCTTGTCGTGGCTGTGAGCGTGATCATCCAGTCCTGTACCAGGCTGGGGGCCGACCCCGTAATCGGACGGGTGCGGTCGTGGTTCAAATCCTGGTAGACGTAACCACTAATCACCGGAGGCAGCAGCGAGGTCGAATCCGGCACATGCGGCACCACACCGAACAGATAGCCGCCGAGATCGCTACTGCCAGACGTGACATTGATGCCGGTGATGCGGTTGTAGCCGGGATTGCTGCCGAAGCCGCTGTTATCCACCGTGCCGCCCGCCACGCCCGTGGTCTCCTTGCCATCGGCATAAAGTGGCTGGCCCGCAGTCGTCATATACAAGCTGTTGACATCCGACTGGCTCTTCGTCAACACGTAAATACCGGGAGGAACGGAGAAGGTGTAAGCACCCGATGAATCCGTGGTCGCGACGCAGTTTGCAGATCCGATCACTGAGCAAACATCGGTCTTGCCATCGCCGAGCATGCCGGACAAGGTGACTGTGATGCCGGCCAGCCCGATCTCATCGGCGCCCACTTTCTGAGCATCGTTATTGGCATCGAAATAGACATAACCATGCAGGATCATCACCTGCGGTACCGGCGTGACCGTCTGCTGGTCGTCTTCGCTTGCCACATGGTTGTTCGGCGTCGAGTTGATGTCCTGCTGATCCGCCGCCGTCACTTCCGCCGTGTTCGCATACGGGCCGACCGAGTTCACCGTGACCACCAGCGTCAAGCTCGCACTCGCGCCACCGGCGATCCCGCCCACCGTCCACAAACCCGTTGCGCTGACATAACTGCCCTGGCTGGGTGTGGCCGACACCAAGGTGTAGCCCGCCGGCAGCGGGTCGCTGACCTGCACACCCGTCGCCGCACTCAAGCCCGCCGCGTTCGCCAGCGTCACCGTGAAGGTGAGGCTGCTGCCCACGCTGGGCGCCAGGTTGCTCGCCGTCTTGGTCAGCGACAGATTGATCATCGCCGTCGGCACCGGAGTGACCGTCTTCTGGTCATCTTCGCTTGCCACATGGTTGTTCGGCGTCGAGTTGATGTCCGGCTGATCCGCCGCCGTCACTTCCGCCGTGTTCGCATACGGG
>CAISDD010000516.1 GCA_903883985.1 uncultured Pseudomonadota bacterium
GAGGTTGATAACCTGCTTTTGCAGGGTGGAGAGGTAGGAACGGATGGTGCAGAAGATATCGGCACCTTTCTTGGTTCTGAATCCGCCGGAGACTTTCTGTTTGACCTTGGGCATGCGAACGGCTTGTTCGGCAAGGTTAAGTCATGTCGCGTAACTTGCCTTCATTAAGCTGCCGGCGCAGGCCCTCATCCCCGGCCCTTCCCCTGGAGGGGGAAGGGGGAGGAACCCTCTCCCTTCGGGAGAGGGCAGGGTGAGGGAGCCCGGTGGTAAGCCAATTCAGCTTTCTGCGGTATGGGATATGAGGATTCAAGATACATCGTAGAACCAACTCCGGTTTACGATGGCTCCTGTCTGCACGCTTGTAGAGTCGTCCCGGCTGGGCCGCAGGCCGCGCAGCCTGGGTCGCGTCTGAGGCGGATACTGCGCCAATCTGCGGCGAGTGCGTCGAACAAGAGCAGGCGGCCGGATAGACTCTCGCCTATGCCCACCAGGAGTTTCAGCGCTTCCAGCGCCTGCATGGTGCCGATCACGCCTACCACGGGCGAAAACACGCCAAATTCCGCGCAGCGCATTTCCTCGTCCGGCGCCTGCTCGGGAAACAAACAGGCGTAGCAAGGCGCTTCCTCGCGACGCAGATCGAATACTGCGACCTGCCCGTCGAAACGCACGGCCGCACCCGATACCAGAGGCTTGCGCCGCTCCAGGCAGGCGCGGTTGACGGCATGTCGGGTGGAGAAGTTGTCGCAGCAGTCGAGCACGACATCGGCGGCGGCCACAGCGGCATCGAGTTCCTCCCCACGTAGGCGGGCCGGCAATTCGATGACTTCGATCTCCGGGTTCATCGCCCGCATCCGCTGTGACGCCGAATAGGCCTTGTTCTTGCCCACGCTTTCCATGTCGTGGGCGATCTGGCGTTGCAGGTTGCTAAGATCGACCACATCGTCGTCCGCCAGCGTAATCCGCCCGACACCCGCAGCGGCCAGGTAAAGCGCCACAGGCGAGCCGAGCCCGCCGGCGCCAATGATCAGCGCGTGTGCGCCCAGCAGCGTCTCCTGACCCCGGATGCCAACCTGATCGAGCAGAATATGGCGGGAATAGCGCAGGAGCTGGGCGTCGTTCACGGCTGGGAGTGGGCGTAGGACAACTGAATGGCGCAGTCCTCGCCTACTTGTATTGGCGCCACTCTGCCGGTGTCTCGTCGTGGTCGCCGTGCGGGTGTTTTTCCCAGGCGTCTACATGCGGCTTGAATTTCTTGGTTTGCACTTCGGGCTTGTGCAGGTTCTCGCGCTGCACGTGCTCGCAATAATAGACCAGGGCGCGTTTCACACGTATCAGAAGCGTAGCCTCCAGGTGCAGGCCATGCTGACCCAGCAGAGCCTCCAGATCCCGCAGGCAATAATCACCGACGCAATAAGCGACGCGCAGGCTCAGTGGACCCGTCCGGCTGAGTGCGACTCCTGGCAGTGAGTCCAGGAGTTCAATGGCGCGCTCCACCTGTCCTGGGGGCAGGGGGTGAAACACGATCTCCCGAAGTTTGTCGACGTCACAGGGCGCCGACACGGCTCACTCCTTGGCACGCTGCAATAGATTGAGGCCTTTGAGCAGGATCAGCGCCTGGTTGACCTGGTAGTCATTCTTGCTGACGATCTCACCCGGCTGTAACTGCCTGCCTTTTCCGCTCTTCACCTTCTCGTCCTTGAGCTTGTCCGCCTTATTGTCGTCCTTGGTCGCGGGCGTTTTGCCCGCGGCAGCCTCGTCGCCGTTGGTCAGGTGGTGATCCAGGTCCGCCTCATGCACTTCCATGCCGGGCTTCTCGTCCGGGGAAACCGTCGCATCTTCGACGGCGATGTCCGGCGTGATGCCCTTGGCCTGGATCGAGCGGCCGCCAGGCGTAAAGTAGCGTGCAGTGGTGAGTTTGATGGCCGTACCGTTATTGAGCGGCAGTATGGTCTGCACCGAACCCTTGCCGAAAGACTGCGTACCGACAATCAGGGCGCGCTTGTGGTCTTGCAGGGCGCCGGCGACGATCTCGGACGCGGAGGCCGAGCCACCGTTGACCAATACCACCATCGGCACGGTCTTGGTCCAGGCCGGCAGATTCCTGAGGTAATCCGCTTCGCCCGGCCGCAGGTAGTTTTCCCGCGAATTAGTCAGGCGCATCTTTGCGTCCTCGGTGCGGCCATCCGTGTAGACCACCAGATCTTGCGCCTTGAGGAAGGCGCCGGATACGGACACCGCCGTGTTGAGCAGGCCACCTGGATCGTTGCGCAGATCGAGGATCAGACCCTTGAGTTCACCCTTGTTCTGCTCGCCCATGTCCTTCAGCGCATCCACCAGATTTTCGCCGGAGTGTTCCTGGAACTGGGTGATGCGGACATAGCCGAAGCCAGGCTCAATGAGCTTGTATTTCACGCTCTTGATCTTGATGACCGCCCGAGTCAGGGTAAGTGTCAGCGGCTTGGTCTCGCCCTTGCGGATGATGGTCAGGGTAATGTCGCTGCCGGGTTTGCCGCGCATGCGCTTGACTGCATCGTTCAGTGTAAGGCCCTTGACCGGCGTATCGTCCAGTTTGATGATCAGGTCCCCACTCTTCACGCCTGCCTTGAAGGCGGGCGTGTCCTCGATCGGGGAAACCACCTTGACGAAGCCATCTTCCATGCCGACCTCGATGCCCAGTCCGCCGAACTCACCCTGTGTACCTACCTGGAGTTCCTTGAAGGCATCGGCATCGAGATAAGCGGAATGCGGGTCAAGCCCGGAGAGCATGCCATTGATGGCTTCGGTAATCAGCTTCTTGTCTTCGACCGGCTCGACGTAGTCGCTCTTGATCTTGCCGAAGATTTCGCTGAAGGCGCGCAGATCCTCGATAGGAAGTGCCGCCGTATCTTTCGACGCGGTCGCGGAATAATTGAGCGTAAGCGCTGCGCCGATCAGAACGCCCACACCCACCAAGCCGATTTTCTTGAATTTTCCTGCCATGATGCCTCTGGCTATTTGAGATTGACCCAGGTCAGTGGGTCGAAAGGTTTGCCCTGCCGGCGCAGCTCGAAATATAGACCAGGTTCATCCTGGCCTCCGGTGGCGCCTACCGCCGCAACCACATCGCCCGCGCGCACCGCGTCGCCGGCTTGTTTATACAAGCTTTCATTATTGCTGTACAGGCTGAGAAAGCCAGCACCATGATCGATGATCAAAAGATTGCCGAAGCCGCGCAACCAGTCCGCGAATGCCACCTGGCCACTCCCTACGGCGCGCACGTCCTGGCCCTGTCTGGCATGGATGAACAGGCCTTTCCAGGCTGGCCCGCCCCCATCGCGGGTCTGGCCGAAGCGATGCAGGATGTCGCCGGAAACGGGCAGGGCGAGCTTGCCTTTGAGGCGATCAAAATTCAGTCCGGCCAGGCTGGAGTCGACAACCCTGTCCACCTTCTGGTTATGCTTGACCGGTGGCGGTGGTTTCGGCACGGCGGCCAGACGAGCGAGGCGCTCGATCAATCGGGTCAGGCGAGACTCGTCACGCACCAGCGTATTGATTTCTCGTCTCTGCTGGCTGATCTTCGCGGAAAGCCGGGTTAGCACCTGCTGGCGTGCGCCCTTCTCGTCTTCCAGCGCCTTTTTCTGCGCCACGCGCTCGCCCCTGACCTGGTTCAGATCGTCGCGTTGTAGCTTCGCCTTATCCTTGAGTTCGCCCAGACGAAGCAGTGAGGCTCGGTACTCGCGGATGATGTCGGCGCGGGCTCGACCGATATAGCCGTAGAACTCCAGATTTCGCTCCATCTCGCCGGGGCTCTGCCCGTTGAGCATCAACTTCATGGCGTCGTTTCCGCTCTGGATGTAGCGCACGCGCAGGAGGGCTGCGAGTCGACGCTGCTGGTTGGCGATCTCGCCATCGGCCACGGCGGTTTCGTGTTCCAGGCGGTCGAGCTGACGCGTCAGGTGGCGTTGTTTCGCCTCCAGTTGGCGCAGGATGCGCGCCACATCGGATATCCGGCTCTCAGATTCCTTCAGGCCATCGGCAGCTTCCGCCCTATCCTCGCTGGCATGCTCCAGTTCTTGTTGCAGGGCCGCGATACGTCCGCGCAAGTCCTTGAGTTCCTCCTGTTTGCCTGCATCCGGCCCTGCCTGGGCCGATTGCGCCAGGGCGACGAAGAGGAGTAGGGGGCGAATCAGCACTTCATTCGAATTCGATGAGCGGATGGCCAGTCATCTCCATCGGCTGCGGCAAGCCCATCAGTTTCAGCATGGTCGGCGCGATGTCCTCCAGTGCGCCGCTGTGCTGCATGCTTGCGCGCCGGCCGATGTAGACGAAGGGCACCAGATTGATGGTGTGAGCGGTATGCGGCTGACCGGTGATGGCGTCTTGCATGGTTTCCGCGTTGCCATGGTCGGCCGTGATCAGCACTTCACCGCCTATCGATTGCATGGCTTCCACCACCCGCCCCAGACAGGCATCCACCGCTTCCACCGCTTGCACGGCGGCCTCCATGATGCCGGTGTGTCCGACCATATCGCAGTTGGCGTAGTTGCAGATGATGGCATCGTACTTGTGGCTCTTGATCGCCTCAACCAGCTTGTCGGTCACTTCGGCGGCACTCATCTCGGGCTGGCTGTCGTAGGTTGCCACATCCGGAGACTTCACCATGATGCGGTCCTCACCACGATAGACCGTCTCCTCGCCACCGTTGAAGAAATAGGTAACGTGCGGGTATTTCTCGGTCTCGGCTATACGTAGCTGGCGCAGGCCAAGGTTGGCGATATATTCGCCGAAAACGTTGCGTACGCGCTCCGGAGGGAAGGCGATGGTTACATCGAACTCGGCGCTGTAGCTGGTCAGGGTGCAGTAGCTGCTAAGTTTGGGCCGGTATTCGCGCTCAAAGTCGTCGAAATCGGGATAGATGAATGCTCGAGTGAGCTGACGGGCGCGGTCGGAGCGAAAGTTCATGTAGATGATGGCGTCGCCGTCGTGCATGCGCACTGCTGCCTCCCCCTCGGGGACGATGGTCGTCGGTTTCACGAATTCGTCGTTTTCCCCGCGCGCATAGGCCATCTCCAGGCCGAGGGCGGCGCTGGGCGCCTGGTATTCCGCCCGCCCCAGTGTCAGCATGTCGTAGGCCACCTTGACCCGGTTCCAGCGGCGATCCCGGTCCATCGCGTAGTAACGGCCGACGATGTTGGCGATGCGGCCGCATTTGATGCCGTCCATCTTGTCCTGCAAGCATCCCAGGTAGGCGTGCGCACTCCTGGGCGGGGTATCGCGGCCATCGAGAAAGGCATGAAAGTAGACCCGGCGCAGGCCGGCTCGCGCCACCAGGTCCAGCAGCGCGTGGATGTGGTTTTCGTGGCTGTGCACGCCGCCGTCGGACAAGAGGCCGAAGATGTGCAGCGCGGAATCGGCCGCCTTGACCTTGGCGATCACGTCGAGAAAGGCGCGATTCTGGGAGAAATGGCCATTGCGTATCGAACGGTCGATGCGCGAGAAGTCCTGATAGACGACGCGGCCCGCGCCGATATTGAGGTGGCCGACTTCCGAGTTGCCCATCTGCCCGGCGGGCAGGCCCACGGCGGCCTCAGAAGCCTGGATCAGCGTATGCGGACAGTCGTTCCAGAAATGGTCGAAATTCGGCTTGCTGGCACAGCTGATCGCGTTGTGCGCATCGGCCTGGCGGCATCCGAAACCATCGAGGATGAGGAGCAATATGGGGTTGACGGTGGCAGGTGGCATCAGTGGATTTTATCGTCTCTAACGGATATTTCCATCGCGTATTTTAGTATATTTGAATACTTGGCAAACTATACTGACGGGTATGGCTGCAAGCCACGCATTTACACAATCGGCTGCACGGAGCCCACTATGATCATCGCATCCAGCGCACTTATCGACAAGGACGAACACATCGAGCAGGCCTCGCGCGCGCTCAAGGCCATGTCGCATCCCTTGCGCCTGAAGATACTCTGTGTGCTTGGCGACAAGGAGGTCAGTGTGCAGGACATCGTGGAGAACGTGGGCACTTCGCAAAGCAATATTTCCCAGCACCTGGCCATACTTCGCGACAAGGGCGTGCTGCGCACCCGCAAGGACGCCAACCGCGTCTACTACCGTGTTGGGGACAGCCGCACCTTGCTGCTGATTGGCATGATGCGTGATGTTTTTTGCGGTTTCGCGAAATAGACGCTCGGCGGTGCAGTAGTCGATTCTATCCTTGCATAAGCAAAACTAATCATGTAAATTAGCAAGCTCTAATATTGGTGATGCCGCCGTCGCGGTTGCCTTTGTCAGGAGCGTGGTCATGAAGGGTTGCGAATTTCGACGATGTGCCGCCATCACGGTCGCCGTGATGCTGGCCACCTCAGGCGTGCGTGCGCAGAGGCTGGAATTCAAACAATGCGTAGAGACGGCGCTGGCACAGAATCCGGACCTCTCCATCAGCCACGCACAGATCGAACAAGCACAAGCCGGTCTGCGGCAAGCGAAGGGCAACCGCTTGCCGCGCCTGAACCTGTCGCTGACGGGGACGCGCAGCAACGATGCGCTGAACGCCTTTGGCATGAAGCTGGGACAACGCAATGCCGCGTTCAAGGACTTCGGCGCGGGGGAGTTCACCGGCCCAGGCGCCTTAGGCGTTACCCCACAAAATCTGAACCATCCCGACGCCGTCAACAACTTCAATACCCGAATAGAGTTACAAGTTCCTGTCTACAACGGCGGCATGGTGCATGCTTACATCGACACCGCGAAGGCCTACGTTCGTGCGGCGCAATCCGGCGACGAAGCGGCGCGGCAGCAATTGATCAAGAACGTAATGATGGCCTACCAGGGTGTGCACACCGCCCGCGCTTACATCAACGTTGCACAGGACGCGCGCGCCGCCGCCGAGGAATACGTGCGCATCACAGAGAGACTGCACAAACAGGGCATGGTGGTGAAGAGCGACCTGCTCACGGCCCGCGTCAACCTGGAGGACATCAAGGTCAAGCTGATCGAGGCGCGCGATGAGGAGAAATCGGCGTTGAATCAACTGGCTCTCCTGCTGGGCTTGCCTATGGATTCCCCTCTGGAAGTCGGCGCGCCAGTGATGCCGGCCCTGCAAGCCGGCAGCGAGGCGGAACTGAGGCAACAGGCAAGTGCCGGCAATGCCGGCCTGCACGCCTTGCGTGCCCAGGTAGAGGCCACCAGCGCCCAGGTGGGCGCGGCGCGCTCGGGGATGAAACCGCAGTTCAACGTCCTGCTGCGCCAGGACTGGAATGACAGGAATATTGGGATCACCGCGCCCGACTACACGGTGGCGGGCGTGCTGTCATGGACGGCTTTCGACGGCGGCGTGGCCCATGCGGGCGTCGACCGCGCCGAAGCCGCACGCTCCGAATGGCAGGCGAAGCTGCGTCAGGCCGAAGAGGGCCTCGGCTACCAGGTAACCGAGGCGCAACGCCGCGCGCTGGAAACGCAGGAGAAAGAGGTAGCGCGCGCGGCCAACCTTGATCAGGCGCAAGAGGCGCTGCGTCTGGTCAAGAAGCGCTATGAGAGCGGCATGGGCACGATGGTCGAGTTACTCGGCGCGCAGGCACAACTGGAGAAGGTCGGCGCCGACCTGGTCGCCGCCCGTTATGAACTCGCTGTCAACCGCACTGAATTGAAGCGCGCCATCGGCGTGCTCAATGCCGATACGCTTTAACCAGAGGCCACTCATGCCCGCCGATATGCACGCACTTATTCCACGATACGCTCTCGTCCCCCTACTGATCTTCGCCCTGGCTGGCTGTTCCGGCGAGGAACAGCCCGTCCAGGCAACGCAGCACAGCGTCCAGGCACGGGTGAGCGTGCTGCAAATGAGTTCGACCGTTGCCACCAGCGCCACGCCGGGTAGTGTCGTCGCGCTCGAATCGGTCCAGGTCGCTTCCCGCTTGATGGGCTACATTCGCAACATCGCCGTGGTCGAGGGCCAGACGGTGAAGAAGGGCCAGCGTCTGTTCAGCATCGACCCGCTCGATATCGAGGGCGCTGTGGAGCAGGCTCGCCTGGGCCTGAAGCAGGCCGAGGCTGCGTTAGAGGATGCCAGGCTCGATTACGAGCGCTTCGAGCATCTCTACCGGGACGAGGTGGTGACCCGGCAGCAGTACGAGAAGATGAAGCTCAACCACGACATCGCCGAATCCCGCATGGCGCAGGCCAGATCGGGCTTGGGCACCGCCCAGGGACAGATGCGCTACGCGACGGTGACTTCACCGATCGACGCCGTGGTGACGCGCAAGCTGGCCAACGAGGGCGATATCGCCGCCCCTGGCCATCCCGTCCTGCTGCTGGAAAATCCGTCGCGTTTGCAGGTGCAGACCAGCGTCGCCCAGGATTTGTACCGGAACCTGCACTTGGGCCAGCGCGTCATGGTCGAGATCGACGGCCAGCCTGGCCCGGTCGCGGCGAGTGTGGCGCGCTTGTCGCCTGCGGCCGATCCGGTTGCGCACACCTATCTGGTCAAGCTCGATGTCGCCGCTACTAACCTGTCCAGCGGCGCATTCGCTCGTGTGCTGTTTCCTGTGGGCCGGCGCGAACTCCTGGCCCTGGCGCAGGCCGCTGTGCTCAATCGCGCCGGCATCCCCGGCGTCTTTGTGGTGGATGGTCAAGGAATCGCGCGATACCGCATGGTGCGCCTGGGCCGCGAGGCAGACGGACAAGTCGAGGTGCTCTCGGGTCTGAACCCGGGTGAGCACGTGATCACAGGCAACGCCGCGCAGGTCAACAATGGCGACAAGGTTTCCGCATTACGCAAGCCATGAGTGAGTCAGCCATGAACGAGTCAGCCACAATCAATGTGGAAACCGAAATGAATGTCGCGGGCAAGCTCGCCCGAGGCTTCCTCACCTCCAAGCTCACCGCCTTGTTCATCCTGGCGGTGACGCTCACCGGCCTGCTCGCCCTGGTCGTCACTCCGCGCGAATACAATCCGCAGATCGTGGTGCCCGCGGCCAACATCATCGTTGCCAAGCCAGGCGCCACCGCCGGCGAGATACGCAATCTGGTGGTGAAGCCGCTGGAAGCGATCATGAACGCCCAATCCGGCGTCGATCACACCTTCGGCTACGCCAGCAACGACTTCGGCTTGGTCACGGTGCAATTCAAGGTGGGTGAAAACCAGGAAGACAGTCTGGTCAAGCTCTACAACCAGTTGATGCAGAACATGGATCGCGTCCCACCCGGGGCGATGCAGCCCCTCGTGCGGCCGATCAACGTCGACGATGTGCCTATCATGACCCTCACCCTGTCCTCCGCCAGCCATGACGATCTACGGCTGCGTCAGGTAGGCCTGCGGCTGCTGGAGCAACTGCGTAACGTCCCGGGTGTATCTTTCACTCAGATCATCGGCGGGCGCAATCAGGCGGTGAACGTCTGGATCGATCCACAACGCCTGGAAAACGCGGGACTCAGCCTGGACCGAATCGACTCGATGCTGCGCGGCGCCAATGTCGCAGCCCCCCTGGGCGAGTTGGTGCGGGACAACCTTTCCCGGCCGCTGCGGCTGGCCGGTTTCCTGGGTTCGGCCGAGGAAGTGGGCAAGATCGTGGTCGGCGTATCCGCTGGCGGCGCGCCCACCTATCTCAAGGACATCGCACGCATCGAAGACGGCCCCGACGAGATCGAGGAATCCACGCGCTTCGCCTACGGTCCGGCCAGCTTTGCCAAGAGTTCGGATGAACGCCCCGCCGTCACCCTGGCGATCGCAAAAAAAGCGGGCACCAATGCCGTGGTCGTGGCCAACGCGGTCTTGGCGAAGCTGGAAGCTCTGAAGAAGCAGGCTATTCCCGCCGGAATAGATGCCGTGGTGACGCGCAATGACGGCGCGAAAGCGGACGCAGCGGTAAACGAACTGGTCATGCACTTGGGGATCGCCATTGCCTCGGTAGTGGTGATCCTGGTGTTCTTCCTCGGCTGGCGCGAAGCCGGCATCGTTACCATGACCGTGCCCCTGATCCTGTTCGTGGTGCTGGCCGTGGGCCTGGCAGCGGGACAAACCATCAACCGCATCACCTTGTTCGCCCTGATCCTGTCGCTGGGCCTGCTGGTGGATGCGGCGATCGTCGTGATCGAGAACATCCACCGTCATCTGCATCACGGCACGAGCCGGCCCTTCAGGGAAACGCTGGTGATCGCCACCAATGAGATCGGCAACCCCACCAATGTCGCCACTATCGCGGTGATTCTCGCCTTCATCCCGATGGCCTTCGTCTCCGGCATGATGGGGCCATTCATGCGGCCCATCCCGTTCAATGTGCCCGTGGCCATGATTGCCTCCATCCTCATCGCCTACATGGTGGTGCCCTGGGCGGCCAATCTCTGGCTGGCGAAAAAGGCCGCGCGCGAGGAGATGGAGCGCAAACCCTGCCTGGATGCCTGCCAGCAGGATACGCTACAGCGGTTCTACATCAGGGTACTCACCCCGCTGATCCGGTCCGGCACCAAGCGCACCCTCACCTTCTTCGTAGTGCTGTGCCTCATGGCCGGCGCCATGCTCATGCCCACCTGGCAGTTCATCCGCGCCTCCGGGCTCAACGGGCCGCTGTCGCCCATGGGCGTCGAGCTCAAGATGCTGCCCAACGACAATACCAACACCATGCTCCTCCAGGTCGATATGCCCGCTGGCACGGCGCTGGCCGCCACCGACGAGGTTGCACGCGCGGTCGGGGAAGTCGTGGGCCAGCATGCCCACGTCACCGATTACCAGACCTTCCTGGGGATGACCGCGCCGATCGACTTCGCGGCCCTGGTGCGTGGAGACATGATCAAGCGCGGCAGCAACCTCGCCCAGATCCGCGTCAACCTGGTCGACAAACACCACCGCGACCAAGCCTCGCATGAAATCGCACGTCAGTTCGATGACACGCTGCGAGGCGTGCGCACACGCTTTCCCACGGCACGCATCAAGCTCTACGAGACGCCGCCAGGCCCGCCGGTGCAGGCCCAGGTTCTGGCCGAGCTGTACGGCCCCGACTACGATCTGCTGCGAGGCTCGGCAGCCGAAATCGATGCAGCTTTTGCACAGATCTACGGCATGATCAACGTCGACGATTCCCTCACCGCCAACAGCGACAGCTATCTCATCCACGTCGACAGCGAGAAGGCCTTGCTCTCCGGGGTCGCACCCGGCCAGGTAGCCAAGCTGCTGCGCGATTATGTCTCTGGCTTCTCCATCGGCAGCCTGCACGTGGAGGGCGCACGCGAGCCAGTGGACATCAAGGTGCGCCTGCCGCGCGAGTTGCGCGCCGCCACCGATACCCTGTTAAGTCTGCATGTGACCAACCCCCAGGGCGCTCAGGTAGCCCTTTACAGCATCGCCAGCGTGGTGCGTGCGGCCACGGTGAAACCGATCTACGACCGTGAGCAGCACGAGATGGTCATGGTCGGAGGCGAATTGCTCAAATCCAGCCCGGTCTTCGCCGTCCTGGCGCTGGACAGGATGCTAGATGGCAAGAAACTGGCAAACGGAGCGACCTTCTCCACCGCCAACCTGGGCTTCACTCCCGTAGCACCCAAGGACGTGGTGCAGAACACCCTGCTCTGGGGAGGCGAGATGCGCCTGACCCTGGATGTGTTCCGCGACCTGGGGTCGGCCTTCATCATTGCCTTGGTCCTTATTTATCTGATGCTGGTGGCCTATTACCGCTCGTTCATGCTGCCCCTGGTTGTCATGGGCGCGATCCCGCTCACCCTGGTCGGCGTATTCCCCGGGCATTGGGCGACGCATCAGGCTTTCACGGCCACCTCGATGATCGGCGTCATCGCGTTAGCCGGCATCGTGGTACGCAACTCCCTTCTGCTGATCGACTTCATCCTTGAGTACCGCTTGCGTGGCTACGGACTGGAAGCTGCGGTGATCGAAGCCGGCGCTGTTCGCTTTCGCCCGATTCTGCTCACTGCCCTGGCCATCATCCTGGGCTCGGCCATCATGATCACCGACCCGGTGTTCGGTGGTCTGGCAGTCTCGCTGATCTTCGGCACCTTCGCCTCCACAGCCCTGACCCTGGTGGCCATCCCGCTGCTGTACTTTGTCTGGCAAAAGCGGCTAGCCGCAAATGGTGCATAGTCGACGCGGCCTGCTGTATTTTGGTATTGTTGCGGTGCGCGACTTGCGACGGCGCTTTGTAGGGGGAATCCATGAGCATCGAACGTATCATCCGCATCATGGCAGGCGCTTTCATTCTGCTATCCTTAGGCTTGGCCCATTTCACCGGCCAGATTGACCTGGCTCGCCTCTCCTGGCTCTGGTTCACCGCCTTCATCGGTCTGAACATGGTGCAGTCCGGGTTCACCGGTTTTTGTCCGCCTGAGCTTCTCCTGAAGAAGCTGGGTTTCAAGGAAGCAGGCGGCGCCTGCGCCAAGTAAGCGCAGCATGTCGTGGCTCCCACACCAACACAACCATGAACGTTATGCGGGAATACCGGCTACGCCACTCCAAGGCTTGGCCGACGCCAGCCATGATCGTCCGAATATTCGAGAAATGGAGGGTACGATGGAGATCGGCGTAAGTAGGTTGGCGAAACCGATTTTGTTTACCACCAGGCTCCCTCACCCTGCCCTCTCCCTTCCCCCTCCGGGGGAAGGGCCGGGGATGAGGGCCTGCGCCGGCCGCTTAATGAAGGCAAAATCAGTTAAGTAAGCTGTCGAAACCAATTTGGCTTACCACCGGGCTCCCTCACCCTGCCCTCTCCCGATGGGAGA
>CAISDD010000517.1 GCA_903883985.1 uncultured Pseudomonadota bacterium
GGGGATCGCGGTGGACGGGAAGGGCAGTCCGTACGTAGTGGGCTACAGCTATTCACCGGACTTTCCGACAACCCGCGGAGCCCACCAGAGCGCGGCTCTTCCCACGAACCGCGCCTTCGTCGCCAAATTCACTCCCGATGGATCGGCGCTTGCGTATTCCACGTTCCTCAGCGGCTCCATGATTCAGATCGGATACGCAACGCGTCGCGCCGGCGAGCCATACATTCGTGCTGCTGGTGGCGATGGCATTGATCGTGTCTGTATTACTGCGGTGCTCTATGCCGGACCATCGCCCGGAACCATATCCGCGGAAACGCAGATCACTGTTGTCCAAAACAGGTTCTTGGAGTCTGAAATAGGGGAGAGTGCCCTCCTATAATTGACGTTGGCGAGCCATTCCTTACCCGGGTGCCTCGACCAACGCTGCCCACAGGAGGGCAACTCAATCGTACAAGTCGCGAGTCTGTTCAATCAACTGCTCCAGCATTTTCCCCGCACTGAGTTCGGCGCACTCGTCAAGAAGCACGCCGCCGAGCATGCCGCCAAGGGATTTACCTGCTGGACCCAGTTTGTCTCGATGCTGTTCTGCCAACTCGGCCGCGCCGATTCGCTGCGTGAGATCTGCAATGGTTTGGGTTGTTGTCTGGGACGGCTGGTGCATATCGGAATCGACAAAGCTCCGTGCCGCTCGACTCTTTCTTATGCCAACGAACGCCGGCCGGCGGCCCTTTTCGAGGACCTCTTTTTTACCACCCTGGCGCGGTTTCGAAATCAGCAAGGACTGGGCACCCGCAACCACAAGTTCCGCTTCAAGAACAAGCTCCTCAGTCTGGACTCGACGACCATCTCGCTGTGCCTGTCGCTATTCCCCTGGGCCAAGTTCCGACGAGCCAAAGGCGGCGTCAAAGCCCACGTTCTGCTCGACCATGACGACTACCTGCCCGCCTACGTGGTGCTCACTGAAGCCAAGCGCAGCGACGTCAAACTGGCCAATTCCTTCGTCCTGAATCCCGGCTCGATCGTCGCCATGGATCGCGCCTACATCGATTACGCCCTGTTCGGCCGTTGGAGCATGGACGAGGTTTTCTTCGTCACCCGACTCAAAGAAGGCGCCGCTTTCGAGGTCATCGAAGAATGCGAGATCCCCCAGAATCGCAACATCCTCGCCGACCAGCTCATTCGCCTTACCGGCGCCAAAGCCCAGACCGATTGTCCCGGCCTGTTGCGTCGCATTGCGATCTGGGATGCCGAGAACGAACGCGAGATCGTTCTGCTCACCAATCTGCTGGCGTTCGGTTCCACCACAGTCGCAGCCATCTACAAAGAACGCTGGCAAATCGAACTGTTCTTCAAGGCTCTCAAGCAGAACCTGACGGTCAAGACCTTCGTAGGCACCAGCGAAAATGCGCTGCGCATCCAGATTTGGACAGCCTTGATCGCTCTGCTGCTGTTGAAGTGGCTGCATCACCTCTCCAAGGCAAGTTGGTCCTTGTCCAATCTGGCATCGATGCTGCGGCTAAACCTCTTCACCTATCGCGAGTTGACGCAGTGGATCGACAACCCCATGGGAACACCGCCCCTCGTGCCCGCCAGCGAACAACTAACCCTCGGCTTCTCGTGACTTGGACAGGCCGCAATCCTCAAACCGGAGACCTCCACCCAAATAGACCCACAGAGTTCGTCCAACACGCGTGTTTTCAGCAGGTCACGCTACAGGTTTGCCCTGTCTTGGACAGCAGTGGTTACAAGACCACGTTCGGCGACTGGACGTGCACCATGGCCAGCGATAACCCGAGCGTCGATCTGGTGCAGGGGGTCACCAGGAACGTCGCGGGGCCGCGATAGGGCCGCTCCGGCTGCAAGGGGAATTCACCATGCGATTCGCACCCCGGTTTCTCTTCCTGGTCTGCACGCTCGCTCTCGCGTTCGGACAGCAACCCCTGGCGACAGTGACCGGCAC
>CAISDD010000518.1 GCA_903883985.1 uncultured Pseudomonadota bacterium
GGTGGTTGATGTGAGTGAATTCATGCACCCGTTCGGGATGGTTCAGGCGGGCCACGCCATCCGCGAAAAAGAACCGGCCTTCCGGGTTGCCACTGTAGCGGCGGCGGTCGCGCAGCCAGCGCCAGAGCTTGCGCACGAAGTTGTCCGGACGCAGCGTCCGGAACAGCTTCTTCCAGGAAAACGCCGATCCGGTTTCGTTGACGATGGCGATCACGTCGGCCGCCTCGCACAGCGCATTGGCCACAAAAATGTGGCGCGGACTGCGGCCACACAACACCATCACGCGCAGACGGGAAGGCTCAGGCATGGGGCCACCCATCCTGGTCTACATCGCGCAGCGGTGCAGGAGGTTCCCCTCTACCAAGGGGAGAGGGGCTAGGGGTGAGGGTAGGCACGGGGGGTACGGCGATATCGGCCATGTCCATGAGCAGTGCGTCGGCGAAGAACTTGGCCGCCCAGTTGGGATATTCGAAACGCGAGTAATCGCCCCAGATGGGCGCCGACCCGGCAATGCCGCCGCGCACGGCGGGATTGCCGTGATCCAGGCGCTGCGTGGTCTTGAGATAAGGTATCGCTGCGCGCGCGTTTTCCCGCAATTCCGTGGCATCCGTAACCTGGGCCAATCGGGTCCAGTTCATGCTCATCTGCGCGACCCCGGTAAGACAACAGTATTTTGCGTCCGCGATCCAACCGTCCCTGTAGGTTCCAGCCAGCCAGCCGTCCGCGCGTTGCACGGCGGCGATGCCACGTGCGGCCTTGAGGGCTGCGTTCAGGTAGCGCTCCTCGCCCAGCAGCACGCCGGCTTCCAGGAAGCCACGGATGGCATAGGCGATGGTGTGGGTGAAAGGCGAGCGACCGGGCACGAAGGCATTACTGGCGAACCAGCCGGAGGGGGTCTGCTGCGTCAGCGCCCAATCCAGGTGGCGCCTGGCTGCCTCGACCAGGATACGGTCTCCGGCCAGCAGACCGGTGGACAGCAGGGGCCAGGTGGCGCGGGTGTTGTAAACGTGTGGGGTATCGTTGTGCTCGAAGCGGCGAAAACAGCCGTCTTCATCCTGTTGCGCCACCAGCCAGCGGCCTGCGCGTACCGCGGCCTCCAGGCAGTCCTGGCGCCCGAGTTGCACGTGCCCTGCGATCATGCCGTGCATGATCTGGCCGGTATTGAAAATGACCGGGCGGCTGCCTGGTTCACCGAAATGGCCGGGGAATGCCCCGTCGGCCTGTTGGATGGACATTTCCCAGGCTATCATGCGGCTGGCGCGCGTTTTTAATTCCGGTCGATGCAGGTGTTCGGCCGCGGCGAGGAAGGTCTCGATAATGTAGCCGGTGGTCTCCGGGTAACTGGGCAGCCAGCCGTCCTCGAAGCTCCAGCCGGCCGACACGCCGCCTGCATCCGGCTTGCCGTCGCGCACATCCTGGGCGCGGCAGAGCCAGTCTATGGCTGCGGCCAGGTGCTCGCCGTGAGTCTTTGCCACACCCCGAACGCCGCGCAGACTGTCCAGTATCAGCGCCAGGTGACGAGCTTTCCAGGGTTTGTAGCGCAGCGGCAGAGCGAGGAGATCAGCGATATCCATGGTTATCCCCGGTGGCTCGATCCAGTTCGCCGCCGAGACGGACATGGCTCACCACGTAACGATGCTTGCCGGAGGCTTCCGGCGGAATGCGCTCGACCACCCTCACCGTGATCCGCACCGACTCGCCCAGGCGCTGGTGCAAGCCCGCCTTGATGCTGAGGACGGCGTGGTCGTGCCAGCGCGCATCGGGTACGGCGAGCACTTCCACGTCCTGAAGGCTGTGCTGGATCAACTTGAACTCCGCCAGGCCCTCGATGGCGCGCAGTACGTAGATGCCGGCCAGGGCATGCATGATGGTGCCATCCTCGTGTACCAGGAAGTCGGTGCTGCGCCCCACGACTTCGGCGAGTGCATGCAGGCCGCGCCCCGCGCGGTCCGCTTCGGGAGATATCCGCACCATGTCGCCCGTGCGGTAGCGGATGAAGGGCTGCGCCTGGGAACACAGGCCGGTCATCACCGCCTCGCCCATTTCACCGGGCGCCACCGCATTGCCGGCCTCGTCCAGCACTTCCAGAATGAGGCTCTCGCTCAGGAGCAGCACCTGTCCTTGCGGCGTCTCATGGGCGGTGAAGCCGATGTCGCGGCTGCCGAACTCGTTCGCCACGGGCACGCCGAACGCCGTGGCGATGAGTTCGCGCTGGTGTGGGTAGAGTGGCTCGCCGGTGGTGCAAACTACCTTGAGCGTATCCAAGCGCGGACGGCGGTCGCGTTCTTGCGCGTGTGCAGCCAGCAGCGCCAGGGAACTGGCGTAACCGTACAGGCACTGCGGCTGGAAGGCCTCCAGCGCATCGAGGTAGGCGTCCATGCGCACGGGCGTCATGGCGAAGGCGTTGAGCACCAACTGATTGATGAGACGGTCGCGCACGGTCTTGACGAGATCGGTCTTGTTCAGCTCGACCGGCGCGCCCCAGAGATAGGCCTCGGGTTCGCCCACCTCCACTCCCCACCAGCGCCGCGCCCGCATGCGCCCGGCGGCGTCGGAAGCCTGGCGTTCCCGGCCGAAGTGGAAGATCAGCGGGGAGCCGCTGGAGCCGCCGGTGTTGTACCTGTATGCCCCGCCCGGCACGTCCTTCCATACGAGTTCCTCGCGGTGGGCGGCGGCGTCCCTCTTGTCCATGCGTGGCAGACGACCGAGATCGGAAAGGCTGGACAGGCTCTGCGCGGACAAGCCGGCGGCCTCCAGCCTTTGCCTATGCCAGGGACTATGCGCATGGGCAACCTGGAACAATCGGCGCAGTTTCTCCAGTTGCAGGGCCTCGACTTCCGTGCGGGAAAGCCACTGGCTCTGCTCCAGTTCGGCCAGGTAGGCGAAAGTGGGTCGATTGAATACGCGCTCCTGCAAGGGATAGAGGACCCGGCGGGAAAGAGTGGCGGGGATTTTGATCATGAAATGACTGCTGGAGATTTTAGATACTGGATTGCGGCTGTCTCCGCCAGCGGCGTTCCGGCGTGGATTGCGGCAAACTCCGCGCGCAGGATATTCACGCGCATATCCCATGCGTTTTCTGCGGCGTAAGCCAGGATGGATTGCGCCGGCCAGTCACGCTTCAGGGCGGCGCGCAGGGCATCGGTCAGCGCGGCGGGATCGCCGAAAGGCACGATCGTCCCCAGTTCCGGGCGGCATACCACTTCGCGGTTGCCGCCGACATCGGTGGCGACCACCGGCAAGCCGCAGGCCATCGCTTCGAGAAAGACGTTGGCCCAGCCCTCGTTGCTTGTGGCCAGCACGAACACGTCGGCCGCAGAGAGTGGCCACTTCAGCTCATCCGGAGGCAGTGCCCCCAGGAAATGCACGTGCTTTTCCAGGCCGGCGGCGGCCACCTGGGCGCGCAGTTCGGCTTGCATATCGCCCTCGGGATTGGCGCCACCGACGATGAGGTAATGAAGTTCAGGCTGTTCCTGCATGAGTTCAGGCAGGCATTCGATCACCCGGTGAAAGCCCTTGCGTTCCACCAGGGCGCCCACCGAGATCAGCACACGGGCGTCGTGCGCGAGCCCGAAGCGGCGCCGCGCCTCTTCGCGCGCTACCGGCTGGAAGCGTTCCAGGTCGATGCCATTGCCAATCACCCGACCCTTTGCTGGCGGCAGCCCCAGGTTGATGGCTAGTTGCCGCAGGGACTCGGAGACCGAGAACACCCGGGTCGCGCGCGCCAGCGCCTGGACGACGAGCGGCCGCAGTACCGGGTTGCGGCTATGCGGCATTTCTGTGCCGCGCAGGGTAATGGCGGTTGGCAAATGCAGCCAGCGTCCCAGCAAGGTGGCGGCGTAGCCATCCGGGTAGGCGAAGTGGGCGTCGATCAGGTTGTAACCCTGGCGTTTCAGGCGCCACAGCAGGGGCAGGCAGGCGAGCGCCATCATGAAGCCATCAAGCCGGCGCAGTGTGCCGGGCAGGGCGAAAAACCGGGGAAAGTGGACCTCAATGCCGTCTTGTATTTCCATGTGCGCCGGCTGCGGCCGGTAGCCGGGGTGCCACCGGCGGATCAGCCCCTGGCCGGGGAACCAGGGGCGCGGCGAAACCACTGTCAGGGGCGGGCCGACGCGAAACATGCGCTCGCGGATGAACAGCCCGGCCTGCGGCTGCGCGGCGTTGGGAAACAGGCTGGAGAAGACGATGAGGCAGGGGCCGGCCCTCGCTTCCGCGGGAATCACGGTTCCCTACCCAGTGCGCGGCCATAGATGGCGCGATAATTGTCGATGCTCTGCGTCCAGTTGCGCTCATCCTCAACGAAGCGGCGGCCATGGGCGCGCAGCGATGCGCCGCCGTCCGTCCGGCTCATTGTGGCCAGCGCCTTGGCGGCGAGATCGGTGGCGTCGCCAGCACGGAACAAAACCCCGGTGACGCCATCTTCGATCAGTTCCCTGTGACCGCCCACGTTCGAGGCGATCAGTAATCGTCCCTGCGCCATCGCTTCCAGTGGCTTCAGGGGCGTAACCAGATCGGTCAGACGCATGGCATGGCGCGGATAGGCCAGCAGGTCGACGAGATCGTAGTAGCGGTTCACCTCGGCGTGCGGCACGCGGCCGACGAACACCACCTTGTCGCCCAGA
>CAISDD010000519.1 GCA_903883985.1 uncultured Pseudomonadota bacterium
GAGTGTAGCGCCGGCAACCGCTTGAGCCTATACCGGGTTGTATCGCGGGCAAGCCCGCTCCCACGAGGGGAGCCTGGGTTCGCCCGAGAGGTGAATGCCAACGGGGGGTGGCATCGTTGCGAAGTGCTCAAGCCCACAGTTGACCGTGTCGTGGGAGCGGGCTTGCCCGCGATAGCCGCCGCCGTACCGCCCGCTTGCGTCCGTTGCGGCGATAAATCAAGGATAATTCGCCGCAGTCCAAAGCCTCCGCGCCCCCCCTCGGGGGGCCGGGTCGTTCTTGGGGCCGGCGAACGAATTGAGAGACAGGAGGGGAACGACTCATGCAGGGTTCTGGCAGAGCATCAATCTGGCACGCGGGCGCGCTGGGCATGTATGTACTGGCCGGGTTTAACGCGGTGTTGCTGGTGAGCGCCTGGATTCAGTTCGCGTGGGAGCAACCGGATTATTTCCGCGAGGCGTGGCCGACGTTCAGCCGCGCCCTGGCCGGTGGGGATGCGTGGTCGCATCGCTGGCTGGCGGCGATCGCTGGTGCCGGGCTTGTGGCCGGTGGACTATCCCTGGCGGCGATGCGCTGGCGCCAGGCGCGCCTGATGCGAGCCGACGCCGGCCTGATGCGCATGCTGGCGCTGTTGGCCGTGTTTGCCGGGGGTCTGGGCATCGTCCATTACTTCCATGTGGCGATCAGCCTGAGCGTGAACAACAGCATGCACATGGCGATGTCTTACCTGTTTTTCTTCGGCATGAGCTTCCTCATCCTGTTCGATCTGCTCAGCCGCCCCCGCCTCGATGCCGCACTGGGGTTGCCCCAGGCCGAGCAGACGCCGGCGCATCGCAAGGTGGGGCGCGCGTTGCTGGGAAGTGCCTTGCTGTTCCTGCTGACCTATGTGTTGAAGGATGTGCCTGGCAATCCGCTGCCCGGCCCGACCCAGAAACTGTTCGTGGTCACCGAACTGGTCTGGATCATCCTGGCCCATGGCTACGCCGTGCTCTACGTGGCGCCGATGCGGGTTTATTTTCGCGCCGATGGCGGTGGCGACTCCCGTTTGCCGG
The DNA here is from genome assembly GCA_903883985.1 of uncultured Pseudomonadota bacterium. GTDB lineage: Bacteria > Pseudomonadota > Gammaproteobacteria > Burkholderiales > Thiobacillaceae > PFJX01. Next base: position 1,051 of record CAISDD010000519.1, read on the forward strand.
CCATCCCGAGATGGTTCGCACCCCTGGTCCTGTTGCTGGCGATGATATTCCCGGCCATTTCGGCGTTCGCCGAGACTACCCGGATGGGCGTTGGCGGCACCGGCCGGATTCAGCCGGCGGGGGGCGTGATCGCGCTGTCTGGCCCCCATGGTCATCTGGTGGAGAGGGTCGTGGTTAAGGAGGGGCAACACGTGCGCAAGGGGGCCTTGTTGCTGGTGTTGGGGGAGCGCCCTTTGCGTGTGCTGGAGCGAGATCTGGCTGCCGAACGGCTGCGCGACCTGGAGCGGCAATCGGCCTCGCGGAAAAAAGTCGCCGAACTGGATGTCGAGGCGGCCCGGCAGTCGCTGCAACTGGCGAAGGAGGAGCTGGCGAACATCGCGCAACTGGATGAGCGGACGTACTCGCCGCGTGATCGGCGCGGGCGCGAACATGCCGTCGGCGTCGCCGACACCGGTTTGCGCCAGGCTTTGGCGCGTCAGGAAGTGGGGGGGCAGGCCCTGGAAAGCGAGCGGCGTACCCTGCGCTTGAATCTCGGCCTGGCCAGCGCACAACTGGATGCGACCCAGTTGCTGGCACCGGTCGATGCCACCGTCATCGAGGTCAGTGCGAGTAGCGGTATGACCCTGGGAGGCGGCCCCGCCGTGACCCTGGCCGACACTTCGTCCATGTACGTGGTTGCCGATTTCTTCGAGGGCGATCTTCCCAGGTTGGTGCCCGGGCAAAGAGTGCAGGTCAGTAACAGCGCGCTCGGTGCGCCGCTTCATGGGGTGCTCGATCGCATCGGTCGGGTGGTCGATCCGGTCAACCGCCTGGTCAAGGTCTGGGTGAAGCTGGATAACGCTACGCCGGCCGATCGTTACATCGGCATGCAGGTGGATGTCCGCGTGGATGGGAATGCCGCTCGGCCAGCGCACCTCTGATCGCGCCGTTGGCGGGCCATGTCGGATTGCCTGAATTTTGCCTGGCTCAATCTTCGGCGTGGCGATCGGCTGCGGGTGCTGGTGGCGGTGGCGGGAGCGGGGGTGGCGATCTTCGTCGTGCTCCTGCACCTGGCTTTCCTGCGCGCGGTTCAGGACAAGGCTTCCCAGGTCTACGACTTGTTCGACGCCGATGTGGTGCTGGTCTCGGATCGTTTCCAATTCCTCTACAACATGCCTGAATTTCCCGTGGCCCGCTTGCGCCAGGCGAATTCCCACCCCGCAGTGGCGGGTGTGGGCGCGGTGAGCATCGCTTCGAGTCACTGGCAGGCCCCGGAAACCGAGGCCGTTTCCAGCCTGATGCTGATCGGCCTCGATGTGGGACCGGACTTCATCCGGGATGGTGTGCTGCGGGCATTGCTGCCGAACCTTAAGAAGCCGCGGCGGATACTCATGGACCGTTATTCCGACCCTGGCGTAGGCCGGCTGGAAGTCGGTCTGGTCGGGCGTATTCGCTCCCAGTCTGCTACCGTGGCCGGCCTGTATGGTCTCGGTCTGCCCATGTACGCCGCTGCCACGGCGATGGTGTCGCATACGGATTTTTCCCTATACACGGGGCAGTCTCCCCAGCGCATCCAGTTGGGGCTGTTGCAGCTCAAGCCGGGCAGCGATGCGGCCCGTGTGGCGGCAGAACTCAGCACCGACCTGCCCCATGACGTTCGCGCCCTGACCTTGCGGGCGCTGCGCGTTCGGGAGCAGGACTACTTTGTCGAAGTGAAACCACTGGGGGTGATGATGCGGTTTGGCCTGCTGGTCGGTTTGATCGTCGGCGCGGTGGCGCTGTTTCAGGCTCTGGGTAGCCAGATGGAGACGCGCCTGCGCGATTTCGCGGTGTTACGCGCGATGGGTTTTTCCTCGTGGTTCGTATACGGCGTCGGCGCGCTCCAGTTGCTCCTGATGAGCTTCCTGGCGTTCGCGCTGGCCTGGATTGCCGCGATCCCGGTATTCGCGCTGATCGAGCGGCTCACCCACCTGTCGTTGCCGACCGATCCGCATTTGCTGCTGAGCGCCGGCCTGCTTTGCCTGCCGATGCTCGCGACCGCGGCGTGGCCGGTGCTGCGCGCGGGCCGGGCGGACCCGGCGAGCCTGTTCTGAGATGAAACGCTTCAAACCGGCTGGCCGCCCGTTTCATGCCTCGCGGGTCGTCCGAATCGCGGCGGAGCAACGGATAAGTGATGCTGCGAAACAGATTTGGTTTGCTACCGTGCCCCTCACCCTGCCCTCTCCCGAAGGGAGAGGGTTCCACCCCCTTCCCCCTCCGGGGGAAGGGCCGGGGATGAGGGCCTGCGCCGGCAGCTTAATGAA
>CAISDD010000520.1 GCA_903883985.1 uncultured Pseudomonadota bacterium
CAGCCAGGATCAGGCCAAGCAGGCGGCCAACCAGGTATTGAAGTCCATGGTCGACGAGCAATTGCTGGTGCAAAAAGCGGTCGCGGACAAGCTCGATCGTGAGCCGCAGGTCGTTCAGGCGCTGGATGCCGCACGCCGCCAGATCCTGGCGCAGTCCCTGCTGCAAAGCTTGATCGCCGGCCAGGCCAAGCCCAGCGACGCCGAGATCGTGGATTACTACGGCAAGAACCCTGCCTTGTTCTCTGATCGCCGCATCTACCGCCTTGAAGAGATCAATGTCCAGGTCACCCCGGCTAGTCTCACCACGGTCAAGGCGCAACTGCAGAAAACCACCAACCTGGGAGACTTCGGCCTCTGGTTGAAGGAACAGAAAATTCCCGCGAGGGGAGGGCAGGTCACCAAGGCGGCCGAGCAGCTACCCCTGGAATTGCTGCCGCACCTCATGAAGATGAAGAACGGACAGACGTTCATCTTCACCAGCCCGGGCACGCTCACCATCGTCGCCCTGATCGGCTCCGAATCACAACCGCTGACGCAGGAACAAGCCAGGCCGATGATCGAGCGCTTTCTGGTCAACGCAAAAAAACGCGAAGTGGCTGAGGCGGAATTGAAAAAGTTGAAGGCGAAAGCGAAGATCGAGTACTTGGGCGACTATGCGAAGTCGGCCGAGGTCGCTGCACCCGCGCCCGCGTCCGCCAAGGAAGCGCCGGCCCCCACGGCAAACGGCAACGAAAAAGCCATCGAGAAGGGCATGAGCGGCCTTAAGTAGTGCCTGCCCTGTAGCGCAGGCATCCTTGCCTGCGTCTTTGAAGCAAGCGTAGGTTGGGCTGACGACTGGAAGCCCAACCTCCACGGCCGTGCTGGGTTGCGCCGACATGAAACGTCGGCTAACGCAAGCTGCGCTGACTGGGGTAAAACCGGCGAGACGCCGACGCTACTCATTAGCGCCAGGTCGAAGGTTAACGGGTTGAAGTGTGCTTCCTGGCAGGCGGCGGGGCAGCGGCTATGGCTTGGGTGGCCGGGCCCGGGAAGCTCGGCGCAGGGCTTCCCGGATGCGCGCGGGGTCTTTCGCGCGCAAGCCTTCGGCCAGGGCGCGTGAGGCGTCGCGGCGCATGCCGACATAGTTGCGCAACGATTCCAGCGCCGTGGCCGAAGGTGCATTCGGGTTCAGACGCAGCTTCGCCAGTTGTTCGAAACTCTGCTCATACGGGTTGATGACTTCCGTCTCTATGCTCCCGGCCAATTGATCGAAACTGAAATCCGCAGTACCTGCATGGTTGAGGAGCGCATCCCAGCGCGCGCTGATGCGGGCGTCTTCGCCCAGAAGTTCGCTGATCATGCCGCGTGCCTGCATCTCTTCGCTCCAGCGGTAGCGCGGTGCGGGGATGCTGACGAGGAGCAAGGACAGGCACGCGACCAGGGCAATGGCCGCGTGGCCGCGACCGCGCCCGCCACCTGGGAAGAACGCCACACCACACAAGAGGCCGCCCAGTAGACCGCCGATATGGGCGGCATTGTCGATGCCCGTGACCTGCAAGCCCAGCGCGATAGTGACCACGGAGAAGCTCACCACGCCCCAGAACAGCCACTTGAACTCGGCCCGTTCGAAATGCCCGCGTTCGCGCCAGAGGTAGACCATCAACGCGCCATAGACGCCGAAAATAGCACCTGAGGCACCGCCGGAAACGGCTTGATCGCCCTGGGCGATGAGCGACAGCAAGTTGCCGCAGAGGCCGCTGCCGAAGTAGATCAGGGCGAAGCGCCCCCATCCATACATACGCTCCACCAGGCGACCGCCTTCCCACAACGAAAGCATGTTCATCGCCAGGTGGAGGATGCCGAAATGCAGGAACAGCGCGCTACCCAGGCGCCACCATTCGCCATCCTTGGTAGCCGGCCCGAAATTGGCCCCCCACGCCAGTTGCACGCTGTTGGAGCTATGCCAGAGTCCGGCGCCGTGGCTGAGCATCAGCGCAAACACCAGCAGATTGGCGGCGATCAGCAGCAAAGTCAGGGGCACGCGTTCGACACGCTCCTGCAATTGATCGAGGATGGGCGGATGCGTAGAGGTCAAACCAGGTTCAGAGCCCAAGCAGGATTTCAAGGCATGAAAGCCCGTTTCATCGAATTGCACCATCATGAGCTTGGCTCAAACGAAGCTGCGTAGCTTGGCACAGGTTCCGGCGCCAACATTTAACATAAGAGACTGCGGGCACAGGTTCCGGCGCCAACATTTAACATAATAATGATTCTGGGTTTAACTCGTTGTGGGTGTTGCACCTTCTCATTTGAAGCGCCGTTCAGCATGAACCTGTAGAGGCGATAAAACAGGTTTACGGCCGGGTC
>CAISDD010000521.1 GCA_903883985.1 uncultured Pseudomonadota bacterium
CAGCCGGTTCCGTAGGGTGGATAAGCAAAGCGCATCCACCTTTGGCGTCGGTGATGGTGGATGCGCTATCGCTTATCCACCCTACGGGTTGGGAAGCGGTGCCGTCCGCCAGTGCCGTAGCTTGGGTTAGCCGACGTCTTCATGTCGGCGTAACCCGACTGGCCTTCCCTGTAGCGCAGGCATCCTTGCCTGCGTCTTTGAAAACAGCCGGCTCATCCGCCCTACGCAGCATGGGACCAGGCCATGTCCGAACCCGACTCTGAAACGCCACATTCGTCAGATACGCTATAAATAAAACAATTTAGTCAATTGCCTGATTTTCATGTTTATGGTGATAATGATAGTATCGACGCAGGATCGCGTCGGCGGCGGAGTGACGGGAAGGTTTGCTCCGCGCGGGAAGGTCTTGAAACCATGGGTTGCCGCATGGATGGAATCGGCACCATGAAAAGCAGTTTGATGAAGGTGGGTGGGATGAAGAGGCGACCGGCAGTCCTGTGAGCACTCTTCACTTTCGATGCGCACACCTGCCGCAGACAACACTTATAACTGGAGAACGCATGGATTACGCAGCCCAAGCCGTAGTATGGGTGGTCGATGACGACCTCACCATACGGAATGCGATGGACGTTGCCCTCGGTGGCTCCTTCCTGGTACGACAGGCGGCCAGCGGTGAGGACGCGCTGGGGGAACTGATCGCCAACCACAAGGCGGGGCGGCCAGAACCCGACGTGGTGTTGCTCGATATCGAAATGGGCGCGATCGACGGTTACCAGACCTGTCGGTGTCTACGCGGCGCGGGATTGGGCATGCCGGTGATCTTCGTTTCCAGTCACGACACACTGGCCGAACGTCTGAGCGCCTTCGACGCGGGCGGTGACGAGTTCATCAGCAAGCCTTTCGACCCCGATTTGGTGCTCCTCATGGTGCAACGCGCCGTCGTGCGACATGCCGAGGCGAAACGGATCGTGGCTGAGAACCAGTTGCTACAGGAGAAAAAAGAATACCTGAGCGGCCTGCATGAGGTCGGCAACTCGGATGTACTACTGCGTTTTTTGCGTGAAGCCATTAGCGTCACAGACTACGAATCGCTGTCCCGTATCCTCTTGCGTGCAGCGAATGAGCACGGCGTCCGCGCCCACATCCAGATTCGTCACGCGGCAGGGGCCATCTCCCTGACACCTGCGGGTTCGCCTTCGCCACTCGAACTGTCCATCCTGGTGCATGCCGCCACGCTGGGATTCAGGTTTCGTGTGGGACAGCGGCTGATCCTCAACAGCGGCCAGGTTTCGCTACTCGTACTCGACCTGCCCAGGGGAAAAGCCGAAGCGGAACGTCTCGACATAGAGTTCGAAGTACTGATCGAATCGGCGCGGACGATGGCGGAAATGATCGAAATGCGGCATGAATCGGCCGCTCGCGCCGAGACCATCATGGTCGCGTCGAACGAAACCTTCTGCACGGTGGAGGAATTGCGCCAGGATTACCGTAAACAGCAGGCGGACACCCATAGGTTGCTCCACGAGATGATCGATGGTGTCGAAAAATCCTACGTACACCTGGGCTTGACCGACCTGCAGGAATTGACTTTCAGCGCGTCGATCCGGCACAGCGCAGAAAACATACTCGATCTGTTCGAACTGGGTGTGGACTTCGACCGCAAGTTTGCCGCCGTCCTCGATTCCCTAAGGCCGCGAAGGAGTCGTACTCCCGAGGTCTGGGTTTGACCACGCGGCGGCATGACGCTGGCCACGACCGGGTGGGCTGCCCGGTCGACGGCGTCCGACGCCCTTACCCTTTCCTTTGCACACTCAATTTCTCGAGGTAATCATGCTTGTGCCGGTCACCAACCTGTTCCATCCTTACATGGACATGATCTACACGCTCTATGGCGCGGCCTTCATGTCGATGGGGCTGGTCGCCCGCGTTAAGCGGAATCACGACAGTCAGCTGACGCTTTCTCGCAAGCTCTGGCTGCTTGCGGGGTTCGGCTTGTGCCATGGCTTCATGGAATGGCTGTCACACTGGGATATGTGGCGCGTCGGCCCATGGATGGTGATCGCGGAATCTTGTCTGCTGCTGGCCTCGCTGCTGTTCCTGTTCGAATTCGGTCGTCGCCTGGTTCTGGCCTCGCTTCCTGCGTCCGCTCGGTCAGGCTTGGCGGGCGCCCTGCTGGCACCCTGGATCTACCTGCCCATGTCGCTCGTGGCCCTGGCCGGCACAATACCCCGTGATGATCCGATGCAGGCCTTGCAAGTCTGGATACAGTATCTGCTGGAATTTCCCGGTGCGACCCTGACTGGCGTGGGCTTCATACTCTATTTCCGGGCACGCATGACGACGATCATGACGGCTACGGACCTCAAGTCGCTAAAGATTCCCAGTTACGCCGCCGGAATCGGTTTCATCGCCTATGGCCTCTTCGGCGTGCTGGCGGTGCCACGGACGAATTGGTTCCCGGCCTCCTGGCTTAACGAAGACCGCTTCATGGCGGCGTTGTACGTCCCGGTACAGGTGTTGCAGGCGATTTGCGCGATGCTGATAGCGGCTGCCGTCTCTAGACTGCTGGAAGTGTTTCGTCTGGAGCGCGTGGGGCACCTGAGGCTATCCCTGGCCGAATCGGAGGACACCTTGGGCAGCTTGCGCCACCTCCACCTGCAGAATCAATTGATCTTGAGCTCCACCGTGGAAGGCATCGTCAACACCGACCCGGACGGCATCGTGACGTTTGTCAACGATGCGGCGCTGGCCATGCTGGGCTTTTCCCGTGAAGAATTGGTCGGACAGAATTTTCATGAGATGACCCATCACACCAAGCCGGATGGCACGCCCTACCCCGTCGAGGAATGCCCGATTCATGAAACGATGTATACCCATACCACCTGCCGGGTTGCCGAAGCCGTGTTCTGGCGCCGGGACGGCAGCGCCTTCCCGGTGTATTACGCGGCAGCCCCGATGCTGCACGACGGCCGGGTCAAGGGCGTGGTCATCACCTTCGACGACCGCACCGAAGACGATAAGGCCAATATGTCCTTGCGCCAGGCCAAGCAGGAGGCGGATTTGTCCTCTTTCCAGGTGGGGTCTCTGGCAAAGCTGCTGCGTCTGACTTTGGCCGATACGCCCACGAAGGATTACCTCCTGGCTTCTCTGCACGTCCTGCTGGACCATGTTCCCTGCGTTTCGCTGCTGCCCAAGGGCGCCATCTTCCTGACCGTGGATTCCGGACAGGGTGAGCACCTGGAAATGGTGGCACAGCGCGAACTCTCAACGCCACTGCTGACGCTCTGCGCTCGGGTGGAGTTCGGCCAATGCCTCTGTGGCCGGGCGGCGCAAGAGAAGACTACTCAATTCGCCAGTTGCATCGACCATCGTCACGACATCCATTTCGATGGCATCGCCCCGCATGGACATTACAACGTGCCGATCATGAAACAGGGCAAGGTGCTGGGCGTCATCGTCTTCTACCTGCCCCATAACTACGTGGAACATGGCAGGGAACGGGATTTTCTGGAAAAAGTGGCGGAGGTGCTGAGCCTGGGCATCTCTCGCCGCGCGGACCGCGATGCGCTTAGGGCCGCCAAGGTGGAGGCCGAGGCCGCTGCACGGGCCAAGGGCGAGTTCCTGGCCAACATGAGCCACGAAATCCGCACCCCCATCAACGCGGTGTTGGGTTTTGCCGACCTCTGCCTGCGCATCGATCTTCCCCCGCGCGGTCGCGACTATGTAGAAAAGATCCACATTGCCGCCAACTCACTACTCGGCGTCATCAACAACATCCTTGATTTCTCCAAGATCGAGTCCGGCAAGCTGGAGATCGAGTCCATTCCATTCAGCCTGAGCGAGTTGCTGCATCGTCTTTCCGCCCTGTTCAACCACCGGGCGCGTAAAAAAGGCGTAGAGCTGGTCGTCGGCGCCCCGCCCAGCGTACCGGACGACTTGCTAGGCGACCCCCTGCGCCTGGGACAGGTCCTCATCAATCTGTTGGAGAATGCGCTCAAATTCACCGAGCGCGGCGAGATCCTGCTGACCGTGGAGTCCGATGCCGCCCAGGACAACATGGTCACCTTGCGCTTTCTGGTGAGCGATACCGGCCCGGGATTGACTGCGCAGCAGCAGGCCAGGTTGTTCACCGCCTTCAGCCAGGCGGACAGTTCCATCACGAGAAAACATGGCGGCACCGGCCTGGGTCTTGCGATCTGCAAACAACTGGTGGAGTGCATGGGAGGGGAAATCCGGGTCGAGAGCGAGGTGGGCGCGGGCTCCCGTTTCAGCTTCAGCGTCCGAGTGGGTGTTCCCGCCCCCAAGGCCTTGCCCGTGTCGCCCCCTTCGATCCACGCAGGCAAACGTGTGCTGGTGGTGGAGGACAACGACGATATGCGTGCCTTGCTGTGCAAGTATGTGGCCTTTCTCGGCTGCCGGCATGAGGCGGTGAGTAGCGGAGAGGCGGCCCTGGAGCACATCCAGGCGGGGGTGGACTTCGATCTCATTCTGCTGGACTGGCACATGCCTGGCATGGGTGGCTTGGAGGCCGCCCGGCGCATCAGTGCGGCCGGATTGCTGATTCCCATCATCATGAACACCGGCGATGAGCCGGAGTTGGCCCGCACCCTGGTGGATAACGGAGAAATTCAGGCTTTTCTCAGCAAACCCGTCAGTATCGCCATCTTGCGCGAGACGCTATGCAACGTTCTGAGTGGCAAGGACATGCTGGCTCCGCAGGCTCCCGCGCAGGATCAGGTGCCCACCCTGGTCGGCAAGCGCATCCTGCTGGTGGATGACAACGATTTCAACCGCCAGGTTGGACGCGAACTGGTCGAACTCACCGGCGCCACGGTCGTCACCGCCAACGACGGTGTTGAGGCGGTCGCAGCGGCGACAGTGGCCAACTTCGATTTGATCCTGATGGATTTGCAAATGCCGGTAATGGACGGGTACACGGCCACACAGACCATACGCCAGTCCCAGCCCGATTTGCCGATACTCGCACTGACCGCCCACGCCATCGTCGGCGAGAAGGCGCGCGTGCTGGCCGCGGGCATGAATGACATCCTCACCAAACCCATTTGGCCCGCTACTCTCCACACCATGCTCCAGTACTGGCTGTTGGGGGGTGCCCAGGTCGAAGCGTCGACTTTCGTGCCGGCCGCGTTACTTCCTGCCCCGACGGAAAATCCGCCCGAGGTCGCGGATGACGGCTTCGATCTCGAGGCGGGGCTCGCCCGCGTGAATGGTGACCGCAAGATGCTGGATCGGTTCCTGCGCTTGTTCCGCGATCGTAACCTGGGCTGCGTGGCCGAGATCGGCGCGGCGATGCAACAGCAGGATACGACGACGGCACGACGGCTCGCCCATACCCTCAAGGGCAGCGCCGGCACGATAGGCGCCCTCCAATTGCAAACGGCTGCAGCTCGACTGGAGGCGCTTCTGGAATCAGAGGAGCACGCCGGCGACCGCACGGAGAGCCTGACGGCGCTGGAGTCTGTCTGGGTGCGTACATTGACAACCCTGGGGGTGCTGCTTGACGCACCCGCCAGCCCCTCGGCATGATGACTAACCGCGAGAAGAAATGATGGACAGATCGCCAAAAACCGCTTTCTCCAAACCCGCCACCACTCACACTGGTCGCATTCTCATCGTCGATGACGACCCTATCGTGGCCGGGATGTTGGGCGTTTCGCTCAGCGCGGCGGGGCACGATATCAACGAGATCTATTCGGGCGAAGAAGCCTTGTTCTGGCTGGTCGACCAGGCCGAAGGGCAGAGACCCGATCTCGTGATTCTCGACATCGAGATGCCGCCCGGCATCGACGGCTATGAAACCTGCCGCCGCCTGCATGCGATCGACGCCATGCGCGACCTGCCCGTTATCTTTCTTTCCAGCCACGACCGTCTGGAAGATCGCCTGCATGCCTATGACGCCGGTGGCAGCGACTTCATGGCCAAGCCCTTCGTGCCCGAGGAAGTGCTGCGCAAGACCGAAGTCATGATCCGCCGCCAGCGGCAACAGGCCGTGACGATCGCGGAGAGTAAGTCTTCGATCGACGCGGCCGTCGCGGCGCTCAACAGCTTCGGTGAAATTGGCGTCTCGCTCAAGTTCAGCCGCAGCGCGCTCGGTTGCCGTTCACTGCACACGCTGGCCTCGCTGGTCATCGAGTCGATGCGCATGTTCGGCGTCGATTGCCATGTCCAGTTACGCACACCCAGCGAAACGCTGACATTGACGTCACGAGGTTTGGCCACGCCCCTGGATGAATCCGTGATCGGGAAGATGCAGTCGATGGGACGCCTTTTCAGCTTCAAGAATCGCACGATCATCAATCACAAGCATGTCTCGCTGCTGATTACCGACATGCCCATCGCCGACGAAAATCTTTGCGGACGCATCCGCGACCAGGCGGCGATGATCGCCGAGGCCGCCGAGCTGTCGGCCAGCAACATCGGTCAGCGTACCGAAGCCCTCGTTCGTGCCGATGAGTTGCGTCAACTGGCGGACACCAGCCGTCTCCTGATCGAGGATCTTCGTGGCAACTATCAAGGGCTGCTCACGTCCACCCGCCTGGAACTCGAACAGCTAGTCACGGCCATCGAGGGGATGTACAACCAGTTGAACCTGGCCAATGACGAGGAGCACATCATCAGCGACACGCTGCGCGATGCGGTCAACCGGATCATGGCGCTGTTCGAGCAAAGCAGCCAACTCGACCAAAACTTCGCCGGTATTTCCTCATGTCTGTCCATGGCCGGCGACCACTGCTTATTCCAGGCCAACCTGGACGAGGAGAGCAGCGATCACGGTAGCGAAGCGACCCTGGCAGTGGAACTCTGGTGATTCTTGTCGGGTGATTCCTGCCTACCGGCCATGGCCGCAGCCCCCACGCAGGCAAGCCTTGCCAGGCTATGAATGCTTGCTTGTTTGCGATTACCATACGGATGCAGCCATGGCCGTAATTATTATATTACCGTGAGCAATCCGCCCTTCCGCAGCGCGCCACGGAGGATATCATGAGCACACTACACGCCTACATCGCCACCTTCGAGGCCGTCCCCGGAATGCGCCTTGCTCGCACGCTCAGCAAAGTACGCAACCATCAGTTGTTCCTGCTTCCGGCCGGCACGGAACTCACCGAGGTTCTGATACGCCAGATGGTGGTTCGGGATATTCATAGCCTGGTCGTTGAAGAACCGGACGCACGCAGCGAAGAACAACGCGAACAGGATCGCGTGCGGGTTGAAGCCGAAGTCAGGCATTGCTTTCGTGGCGCTGATCTCACGCAACCCGCTATCGCGGACCTTTATGCCAGCGTTCTGGAATACAGGATGCCGCACGCATGACCTCAAACCCGGATACCCTGCGCAACACGGTCGCGCAGAATCTCCATAGCCTTAAGACATTTCCAAAAATCGTCCTCGATATTCTCGACGTGCTCGATGATGAAGATGCCAATGCCCACCTTCTGGTGGATCTCCTGCACCGCGATCCGGTGCTGTCGGGCAAACTGCTGGGTATGGCCAACACACTCGGTGGCAAACCACCCGGTGAGCGCCCCATTACGGACGTGATGACTTCGGTCAGCATGCTGGGTTTTTCGCGTATCCGCTCGCTGGTCTCTACCTTGTCCCTGCGTGAGGCCTTCAGCCCCGTCATGCCGACTCTGATGGCGAACCAATTCTGGGAACATAGTGTGGACGTGGCAACGGCCGCCAAAGTCATCGCCGAACACTGCGGCCTGAAATCGGATCTATCTTATGTGGCAGGCTTGATTCACGATATCGGCATCTTGTGGATCGCCATCAATTACCCCGCAGAATATGTACACATGTGTGCCCCCGAGGACGATACGACACACAATGTCATCGAGTCGGAACGGCAGTGGATAGGAACCGACCACGCCGAGGTTGGTGCGATCCTGTGTGAACTCTGGGGTCTACCCGACGAAATCCGCCAGTCGGTGGCAGGCCACCACAACCCGGACCAGATGCCGCCTTGCAAGTACGTCATGAATGTGCATCTTGCGGAGGTAGCGTGCAACGCGCTGAATCTGGGACAACGTCCGCGTAATGGGGTCTCGTACTTTTCCGAACAGACCTTGCCCCTGCTAGGGCTGGACTGGAAGCAGATTCCAGATTTGTTGGGCGAGATCGATGCCCGAGCCCGCTTCATGCGCACCTTCGCCGGGGTGTCGTCCGGCCGGACTAACCGGTAGAGAAAGCGCGTTGCCCGGCATTCTGGGCCGGTTTGCCGCAGCTATCGTGTCGCCGCCTTGACGTCTGCGGGCAGTACCGCGCACACCGTCAAGGATATTGCCCGCGAGGTAACGGTGGATTCGCGGGCAAGCCCGCTCCTACGGCACTGCCAACAGCGGAATATCGGATAAACAAAATGGTTGCGTGTGATTACCTAGGAGCCAATGGTGGATGCGCTAAGTAAGGCTGCGAAACCAATTTGGCTTACCACCAAGTTCCCTCACCCTGCCCTCTCCCGGAGGGAGAGGGTTCTACACCCTTCCCCCTCCGGGGGAAGGGCCGGGGATAAGGGTATGCGCCGGCAGCTTAATGAAGGCAAAATGAGTTACGCGACATTACTTATCGCTTATCCACCCTACGCAGCTGATTTAGTTGGATTTATTCATGGATGCTACTCTGTCGGCGGGCCAGTTGGCTTTGATGGGATGCCAAATCAGTTCCGCTGGTACACTTATGCGGTTTTTTTCTCGATGCGCTGTGCCAACGCTTCATTGCATGTAAACAGCGCCTTTTACCGCTGCTTGCGCTCCGTGAGGTCGCGAACGACAACCTGGAGCATCGGCTTACCACACAGCGACAAGGCAATGAGTATCACTTCTGAGGGAAAACACTTGCCGGTATCGGCACGCCGGTATTCCCAATCGAAGCGCAGGCTGCCATTTTTTTTTGCTGTGGCAATCCGCTGCCTGGCCAGTATCCGGGAATTTGTTCCACACGGTTGCGTTAGCGGCGATAAATCGGAGAGATGCTTCGAGCATAACTCTGCCAGCGTCGCGCAACCGAAGATCACCAGAGCTGCCGGGTTGCAGTCGCCAAATCCTTTCTCATCCAGTAGCATCACCGCGTCTGTGGTCGAATTAAACAGCGCGCTGAATGTTCTCTCGGATTGGCGCAGTGATATTTCCACCTGTTTGCGCTGGGTGATATCCCGCAAGGAGGAGCGGTGACCAATGGATACGCCGTCGGCGCCATTAACCTCTTGCAGGTAAATCTCCATCCAGCGCACCGCGCCGTCCTTGCGCAAGATGCGGCATTCCAGCATCCGATTGCCGGCTCCGGCTAACGATACGGCAAAATGACGGGCTGCCTCTGGCCTATCCTCCGGAAAAACAATCCCGATCGGAAAATCCGTCATGGCGTAACACTCTTCCGGAGTATAGCCACTATAGCGTTCCACCCCGGAGTTGACCCACAGTAGCTTGCCGTCTGGGTCGATGAAATTTTCCCAATTGTATGTGTTATTTGCAATGACGTAAAGGTTCCCTTTATCCGGATAGAGCACATTTTTGTCGTACTTATGTACGAACATATTATTTAGGGTCATGTCGATATCGCTCCCAGGTCCCGTTCTATTCACACACCATGAATCGAAAAAATCCGGTGAAAATTGGCAACCTTCAGGATGTCCATCACCATTTCATGGCAATTGATGATGCTGACTATTTGCGACTTCTTTTCAGCATTATTACGCAGCAGCAGCAGGACACCGAGTGCGGTACTGTCGATAAAATGCACATCGTCGAAATCCACTTCAATGATTTTTATCTGATCGGACGCAAGCAAATCGGCGCAGGCTTTTCGGAAGCTGCCTTGCGAGCCGAAGTCAAAGGTTTGCGGAGCCTTGATTGAGGCCTTGTCATGGTCGATCCGGCTGTCTGATTTCATGATGTCATCCTTGCTGTTGGCTGTCTGAGGAGTTACTTTGGTTGGGTCGGTGGAATAAGGCGAATTCATGACGTCTCCTTGATGAAATAAGTAACCTGTCGAAACCAATTAGGCTTACCACCGGTCTCCCTCACCCTGCCCTCTCCCGAAGGGAGAGGGTTCCACCCCCTTCCCCCTCCGGGGGAAGGGCCGGGGATGAGGGCCTGCGCCGGCAGTTTAATGAAGGCAAGTTACGCGACATTTCTTATTGAAGTCAATCGGGGATTCAGAACAACTCAACCTGGGGAACGCCGAAGAATGGCTTGGTCCCGCCCTGAACGCCGC
>CAISDD010000522.1 GCA_903883985.1 uncultured Pseudomonadota bacterium
ACCACTGCCACCCAGGTGGGCGGCCAGTACGGCTATTTCACCTTCAACGCCAGTGCCGGCGAGAATCTGGGCCTGGGCATCAGCAACCTGGTCATCAACGGTGCCGGATCGGTACTTGTATCGGTCAATTTGCCGAACGGCGCATTGTGGCAGTCAAACTATTGCAATCCCCCGCATTGCGATCTGGTGCTGTTCAACGCGCCGGCCACCGGCACTTACACGGTCAAGGTCGATCCGAACAGCGCCACGGCAACTTTCAGTTTTACAGCGACGCTGTCGGACGCCTTGGTGCTGGCATTGCCGGCAACGGGCATGCCAACGACGATGAACCTGAGCCGCTTCGGCCAGACCGGCATCTATACCTTCAGCGGCACGGCGGGCCAGCAGGTCGTACTGCAATTCACTGTGCCCAGCGGCAGCCTGGCCATCGGTCTTCAGGCTTACAACCCGGACGGCAGCACTCTGATTGGCGCGGTCGGAGTCAACAACACCAACACCTACAATCTGACGCTTGCGCAGACCGGAACCTATACCGTCGATATTTGGCTGGGCAACAACAACGGTACGCCCAGCAGCGTCATCGCGACGCTGGGCGTATCGGCGAACTTTATCGACGTAATCGGACATGCAGTGACAGTACATAATGCAGTGGTCACTAATGCCAACTACAAGTTCGGGGCCTCGCCGAACGGAGTGAGCGATCCGAATTTTTCCGCAGTGAAGTTGTTGATGCACTTTGAGCAACCTGCCGTGTCAGCCTCCAGCGGCTCATTCAAGAGCAGCGATCCAGACTGGTTAACGATAGCCGATTCCAGTGATTTCGATGTAGGAAGCGGCGACTTTACCTGGGAGGCATGGGTCTATCCAACCACGCTATCGGGTTATAACGGACTATTTGGCAAAAGAGCGACTGGCAGCAGCTACGCACCTTTTGAATTCGCACTGACTGGAGGTGGACTCGCGGCCTGGATGTCTGCTGACGGAGCGAACTGGACTACAACATTGAGCGGCGGTTCTGGAATGACGGCAAACGTGTGGCATCACGTCATGGCCAGCCGTGTATCCGGAACCCTGTACATCGGCGTTGACGGCAACATCGTCGCGAGCGCCAGCGCCAACTTCACGGTCACGACGACGACAGCCGGAGTATCCATCGGCGCCTTGGGTGTGGCTACAGATTCTCCATTCAACGGGTACATCGATGAAGTCCGATTCACCAAGGGTGTGGGCCGTTATTCCGGCAGCACCTATCCCGTGCCCACAACCGCGTTTCCGAATCAGTGAAGCAAGAATCTAGTGCAGTTGAATGCAAGAGTAGACGCACTGCAAAAGGGATCGGATGCAAAGGAGTAGTATGAAACGGCAACCATTGGGACTAGCGATCATATTGGGTATCGGCGCCTTGGCTGGTGCCGTTGCTACGCGTGCGCTTCAGGACCGCGATATATGGTATCCCGCCGTAGACGCTTCAATCTTGATGCAGCATGCCAGTGCTACCAGCAGGACACTTCTACCCGACGGCCGTATTTTGGCGATTGGCGGAGATGCCGGCGATAAGCTCATGCCAACTGCCGAGATTGTCGCGGCTGACCACCATGTGGTCGACCGGGCGATGCCGATCCAAATCCCCCGTCATTTTCACACCGCAACGGCGATGCCTGACGGCCGCATTCTGGTCTGGGGCGGCATCGATGCCCGGGGCAAGGTGATTCCGGATGGCGAATGGTTCGATTCGCAGAGCAAGGCTTTCACCCTCGCCAAAGATGTGCACCTGACACCGCGCGCGGGCCACACTGCGACGGTTCTGACCGACGGCCGTCTGCTGATCGCGGGTGGGTGGGTTCCTGGGAAAGGGGCTTTGCGCTTGGCGGAACTGTTCAACCCAGAGACCGGAAAGGTTGACCGGATCGATGTCCCTGCCGGTGTGGGCCGGACCGCCACGCTGATGGCCGATGGACGTGTTGCGTTTCAGGGCGGCTATGATGAAAGCGGCAAACGCTTGGCAGATGGCGCCATCTTCGATCCGCACAGCAATCACGTTACCAAATTGGGGTTGAGCCAGCTCCTCGCCGTAATGCAGCCCCCGGCGGCCCCCGGCGCACAAATCGTCGAGACCATTCCCGGCCCTGGCCTCAAATCAGTCTCCATCAATCAGCCGCTCGCCGTCCGCTTCTCTGCGCCGATGGACTTGACAACGCTCACTGAAAAAAGCCTGAGTCTGCTCGGCCCCCAGGGAGCGGTTGACATCAAAATTCACCCTGCGGAAGAAGGGCGCCTGGCTTTCATCGTCCCAGACAATGATCTGCTGCCGGATTCCTTCTACGCCCTTTATATCAATTCGCCGCGTTCGAGAAATGGCGACAAGGTCCCCTTGGCCGCCATCAGTTTCGATACAGCCAAGCTGAGCGCCGCCAAGGCTGATGCGGAAACAAAGCCTTCAAATCTACCCGACAATCTTGCGCCGCCGCTGGATGCGCTCACTGCCAGTGCGGTTGATGCCGAGCATGGAGCGTCTTCCAGTGAAACGGCCAAGCGAGCCAGCGGCGAGCCCATCCGGAAAACCGGCTATATTGAGAATGGCGCCTGGTACCCAGGCAGGGATGGCTTAAACGGACACTGGCGCGTGAATCGCCCCTTGCCGCCCCTGCCGACACTTGGAGTCTTCGGTCAAAAGCTGCCTGCCCATACCACTGCATTCTACGGACAGGTTCTGCAGATCGACGATAAGCCCGTTGCCAATGTGGAGGTCACCATCGGCGCCAAGTCCACCCGTACAGATGACAACGGGCTATTTTTACTGATCGACCCGCCCGCCGGGCGGCAAGAAATGTTTATCGATGGCACCACGGCTGGTCGCGGCGCTTTCGAATATGGCCAGTTGGTCATGGGCGTTGACGTGCAGGAGGGCAAGGCCAATACCCCGTCGCAGCAGATTTTTCTGCCCAAGATCAATCCCGCTGACCGCATTGCCATCGACTCCCCGACCGCCAGGGAAATCACGATCACCCATCCCGAGTTGCCCGGCCTTGAAATTCACATTCCTGCCGGTAGTGTAATTCGCGATCACAAGGGGCGTATCGTCAAGGAGTTGGCCCTAGTGCCAACGCCAGTAGATCGCGCACCTTACCCGGTGCCGACCAATTTCCCGGTGTATTTCACGCTGCAGCCTGGCGGGGCGATGGTGTTGGGCATTACCCAGGAAGCCTCCAAGGGCATCCGCGTGGTGTACCCGAACTATATGCACGCGGCGCCAGGGACCGAAAGCAGCTTCTGGGTTTATGATCCACAAGTGGGCTGGAAAATCTATGGCAAGGGACGGGTAAGTGCCGACGGGCGCCAAGTGGTCCCCGATTCAGGCGTGGCGCTATACGTCGAGATGGGGGCTGGGCAGCAATTCGGCGGCGGCGCGGGAGGCCCAGGTCCTGGAAGCGGCGGGGGCAGCAGTAGCGGCAGTGGATGCGGCGGCAGCAGCACCAGTAGTAGCAGCAGTAGCAGCAGCAGTAGCAGCGGTAGCAGCGGAGACGGCAGCGGGAGCTTCGGCACTGGCGGTGCTGCAAGCGGCGGTGATCCCGGAGATCTTGCAACCGGTCGCTTTGACAACTTCACTACCGACATTGCCATCGACGACGTCATGCCGATCAAATTGACTCGGAGCTATAGTCAGCAAGACGCCGCAAGCTATGGTTTCGGCGTCGGTATGAATTTCAATTATGGCCTCCGTCTGGTTGCGCCAGACGGAAGCAATGGAGCGCATGCCACCATCCAATTGGTCCTACCCAATGGCATTGGCATTCCGTTCACCCGCATTGCCGGCAGCGGCCCTTATGGTGCATGGAAAAATACCACCGGGATGACGGACTATTTCGGGGCGATAGTGGCGTCAGGCGGATCAAATCCAGAGAGTTATACGCTCACGATGCCCGATGGCACCGCCTATGTGTTCTATTCTTATCTGCACAATTATCTGACGGCCATCCGGGATCGCTTCGGCAACACGCTGACTTTGACCTATTCGGACCTCACTACAGGTCAAATCTCCAGAATCACTTCACCCAGCGGCCGTTATCTCAGCTTCACTTACGACGGTAACAACCACGTAACCCAGGTGGTCGATCACACTGGACGAACGATTGCGTATGCCTATAACCCGTCCGGCACGCTGAAAAGCGTTACATATCCGGATGCTACGACGATCCAATATGGTTACGATCCGGTTACCAACTACATGACCACGGTGCAGGATCGCCGTGGCAATACCATCATCACCAATCAATACGATAGCTACGCCCGTTTGTCGCATCAGACGTTGGCCGATGGTGCGCAGTACACGTTCACATATACCACGGACAGTAACAACCAAATTACCGCAGCTGACGTTACTGATCCGCTTGGAATCGACAGGCATGTGACGATGGATGCAGCCGGGTTCCCATTGACGGATACCTACGGCTACGGCCAGGCGGATGCGCGAACTTATAGCTTCCAGCGGGAGCCAAATACCGAACTGATCAGTCAGATCACCGACCCATTGGGGCGTGTGACTCATTACACTCATGATGCGAGCGGCTATATTCTGAGCAAAACGTTCCTTGCCGGGACATCAGCCGCAGTAACTTATAGCTACACCTATACGCCCGATTATCATCAAATTAATTCCGTTACGGATCCGCTTGGACATACCAGGACCGGCGCCTACACCGGTGGATGTTTGACGCAGATAACGGATGCGCTTGGACATACGACGACAAAGACTTGTAATGGCGCCGGTCAGGTGACATCGGTGACGGATCCGCTTGGCCACACGATCCAGTATGGGTATAACGGTTACGACCTAGCCAGCGTCACCGA
>CAISDD010000523.1 GCA_903883985.1 uncultured Pseudomonadota bacterium
GGATTCGAGCAAGGTCTCCGGCAAGGCCGCACAGTTGAGCTTGACGAAGCTGCCGCGCGCGCGCGGCGAGTTGTAGTGGATGGCGTAGGCGATCAACTCCTTGCCGGTGCCGGTCTCGCCGCGGATCAGAACGGTGGTGTTCCATTTCGCCACCAGGCGCGCCTGCTCGAATACCCGGCGCATCGGCTGGGTGTGGCCGATGATGTTGTCGAAGCCGTATTGCCCGCGCACGGTGCGGCGCAGGGTGTCGCGTTCCTCGGTGAGCGCCTGGCGTTCCTTCTGAACGTCGCTGGACAGGCGCACGGTCTGGCCGATCAGGTTTGCCACCATTTCCATGAACTGGGTGTATTCGTCGAGCAGGACTTCCGCCCCCTCGGCGGTCTGCGCCGCCAGCACGCCCACCACCTGGCGGCCGCTGCGGATGGGCACGCCGACGAAGCCGCGGTCGGCGTCGTAGAGGCCCAGTTTGCCAAGGAAACGCGGTTCGTCTGCGATGCATTGCACCGCGATGGGCTCGCCTTCCTCCAGGATCAGGCCGATCACGCCCTCGCCGGGCCGGTAGCGCACGTCTTCGGTAAAGATGCCGGCCAGGCCGTGGGCCACGGATACCTGGAGTTCGCCGGTTTCCGCATCCACCAGGCTGACCATGCCGCGTTCCATGCCGACACCGTCGTGCAGCACACGCAGCACGGCGGTGAGGGTTTCCTTGAGGTCGAGGGAGCGGGACAGCACCTGGCTGACCTGGTACAGGGTCTCCAGTTCGGTGCGCAGGAGTTCGTGTTCGAGTTCCAGGTCGAGGCTCATTGCTCGCCCTCCGCGCGGGTTCCCGGATTCCGCTGCGTTCCATCCGGGCTACGGTAGCCTGGATGCAGCGCAGCGGAATCCGGGGGGGCTGCGCCGGTCGGCAATTGCACCCGCACCCGGCAGCCGTTATGGAACGCCGGGTCGATGTCGATCAGTCCGCCGTGGCGCACCACGTTGTCCTGGGCCATGGACAGGCCCATACCCAGGTGCTGGCGGTCCGCGCCCTTGGTGGTGAAGAACGGCTCGAACACCTTGTAGCGCCATTCCGCGGGAATGCCGGGGCCGCTGTCTTCCAGGATCACTTCGACATGATCGGGGTGGGGCAGGGTGGCCAGGCGCAGTACCCGTTCATCGCTGGCACGGCGCTCGTTCATGGCTTCGATGGCATTGGCCAGGAGTTGCCGAAAAGCGGCGGATAGTTGGGTGGCACCGCCGGGCACGGCGGGCAGTTGCGGCGCCGGCTGCCATTCGACCACGACCCCGGAGGCGAGCAGGGCAGCGGTGCTCATCTTGAGCACATCGCGCAGCACCTCGTTGAGGTTGAGGGGCTGGATGGCTTCCTCCGTCTGCTCGGGGATGCAGGCGCGCAGGGTGTCGAGGGCGGCACGGCTGTCGCGCAGGGCGGATTCCATGGCTAGAAAATAGGGGACAGACCCCGATTTCTCCGGAGAAATCGGGGTCTGTCCCCTATTTTCTAGCCATGGAA
>CAISDD010000524.1 GCA_903883985.1 uncultured Pseudomonadota bacterium
ACCCCGCGTCGCTATGCTCCAACTGTCCAGCTTCACGTGGAATCACTGTCCAGCTTGCTCTGGAATCGGTGTCCAGCTTCGCCTGGAATGGGTGTCCAGGTTGCGCGGAATACGCACCCATGCGAAAAAGCCGCGTTTCCAGACGTCAGCCCAGCCGTGGCTAGCCCCGGTTCGGGCTGCGCCGCGTTCGAAACAATAGGTTTCGGGATCATTGGGCTTGTCCACGCCCAGCATGTCGCATAGGTCGTTGAAATAAGTCTGTGCACCAGCCTGCTCGGTCAGCGGGGTGCCATGCCATTTGGCGATGAACTCGGTGGATACCACGGCGCTCCGTTCTGCGTTGTTTATCTAGCATCCTGGAGGAGGCTAATCAGTTCTGCAAAATACTCGACACCACGAGGGGATTTTCTACTGTGAGATAGAATATCAGTTGAACGGCACAAAAGAAAAGGGCTTACATCGCTGTAAGCCCTTGATACTGCTGGCGTCCCTACGGGGATTCGAACCCCGGTTACCGCCGTGAAAGGGCGGTGTCCTAGGCCTCTAGACGATGGGGACTTATGAGGCCGAAGGCCCGGTTTCCCGAGTCTTCTTGTCTGTGGTGGAGGTAAGCGGGATCGAACCGCTGACCTCTTGCATGCCATGCAAGCGCTCTCCCAGCTGAGCTATACCCCCACACGAGAGAGCCCATTGTAGTGACTTCCTTTTATCCTGTAAAGTTGTTTTTGCGGCCGCGGGCATGGATGGAGAAGTGCGTGGCTAAGCTATATTGCGCCCATGTGTCTCGTCCTGGATATCCCCTAGCATGAAGCTGACCTTGTTGAGCGTGGGTGACAAGCTACCGGCATGGGCCAATGCTGCGGTGACGGAATATCTGAAGAGGATGCCGCGCGAGGCGCGCGTGGATCTGGTGGAGGTCAAGCCGGATAAACGCGCCAACCAGTGTGCCGACTCGATCAAGGCAAGCGAGGCCGCGCGCCTGCTGGAAAAACTTCCGTCTGGCAGCCTCCTGGTGGCGCTGGACGAACACGGGCGCGAAGTCAGCACCAGAGAACTGGCCGATCTCCTGGCCCGCTGGATGGGGGAGGGGCGTGATGTGAGCTTGGCTGTCGGCGGCGCCGACGGTCTGGCCGCCAGTCTGCTGGAGAAAGCCGATCTCAAACTGTCCCTTTCGCGCTTAACGCTGCCCCATGCCCTGGCGAGGGTACTGCTGGCGGAACAGTTGTATCGCGCCGTGAGTCTGCTGAACAACCATCCCTATCACCGCGAATGACATGTCGAATCCCATCCTCCGGCTATGGTCCCGTCGCGTTGCCCTGCTCGCCGTTCTCGCGGGGGGAAGTGTCGCGGCCTGGCAGCATTACGGCCAGGCCAAACCACTCGAAGTGAGCGTGGCCGTTGCAAGCTATGGCCGGGTCGAGTCCACGGTCGCCAATACGCGCGCAGCCACGGTGAAGCCTTGTCGGCGCGCGAAGCTGGCTCCCCAGGGCGGCGGCCAGATTGCGCGCCTGCTGGTGCATGAGGGTGACCGTGTTCGGACCGGCCAGGTGTTGCTGGAGTTGTGGAATGTCGATCTCGCCGCCCAGGTACGCCAGTCCGAGGAGCAGATACGCAGCGCCCAGGCTCACCGCGCCGAGGCTTGTGCCGGGGCGGAAGCCGCGCGACGCGACGCGCAGCGGCAGCAGCAACTGGCGGACCGGGGTTTCCTCAGCGCCGCGGCGGTGGATGCGGCGGTCAGCGGGGCCTTGGTAAAGGAGGCCGGTTGTCGCGCCGCCGAAGCCGATATCACCACGGCCGTGGCGCGCCTGGACACGGCCCGCGCCACCTTGACGCGCAGCGTGCTGCGGGCGCCATTCGCTGGCATCGTCGCGGAAGTCACCGGGGAACAGGGTGAGTATTCCACGCCCTCGCCGCCTGGCATCCCCACGCCTCCGGCCATCGACCTGATCGACGATTCCTGCGTCTATGTCAGCGCGCCCATCGATGAGGTGGATGCGCCCAAGATCCGAGTTGGCCTGTCTGCCCGCATCGCCCTCGATGCTTACCCAGGCCACCATTTTGCAGGCCGCGTCCGGCGCATCGCGCCCTACGTGCTTGAAGTGGAAAAGCAGGCGCGCACGGTGGAAGTGGAAGTCGCTTTTGTCTTGCCGGAAAAGTCCTTGCTGGCGGGCTACAGCGCCGACGCGGAAATCGTCCTGGACGCGCACGACCCTGTGCTGCGCATTCCTACGCAAGCGCTGCTGGGCAAGGACCGGGTGTTGCTGCTAAAAGACGGCTTGTTGCGGGAAGGCGCGGTCGGCGTGGGTCTTGCCAATTGGCAACAAACGGAAATCACCCGTGGTTTACAGGCCGGCGATCGGGTCGTGGTCTCTCTGGAGAAGGAAGGCGTGAAGGCCGGCGTGCGCGCCGTGGCGAAGTGATAGAACTCGATTCGATTACCCGCAGTTTCCAGGTCGGCGACCAGTCGGTGCGGGCGCTGCGCGGGGTGAGTGTCACAATCGCCGCCGGTGAGTTCGTGTCCATCATGGGGCCGTCCGGTTCCGGCAAATCGACTCTGCTCAATCTTCTGGGCCTGCTCGACCGCTCCGACAGCGGGATGTATCGCCTCGATGGCCTGGACGTGACCGCACTGACGGACGCAGAGGCGGCGCGAGTGCGGCGCGAGAAGATCGGTTTCGTGTTCCAGTTTTTCCATCTGGTGCCACGCCTGAGCGCGGCCGACAATGTCGCCTTGCCCATGATGCTGGCCGGGGTTCAGCCTACCCTGCGCAAGGAAAGGGTGGCGCGACTGCTCGCCGATGTCGGGCTGTCGCAGCGCGCCAGTCACCTGCCTGGGCAACTTTCCGGCGGCCAGTTGCAGCGTGTGGCCATCGCCCGCGCCATGTCGATGAACCCCACCTTGCTGCTGGCCGACGAGCCCACGGGCAACCTCGATCGCAGCACCGGTCGTGATGTACTGACCCTGCTGGAAGAGCTGAACCGGCGAGGCACCACCTTGATTGTGGTCACCCACGACCAGGAAATCGGTGCTCGAGCCGGGCGACGCATCGCCATGGAAGACGGGCAGGTGGTGGCGGACTCATGCCCATCGGGTGAGGGGCCATGACCTCACGCGACACTTTTTCCCTGGCTTGGGGTAGCCTTGCCCACCAACCTGGGCGGACGCTGCTCATTGCCCTGGCCATGAGCATAGGCGTCGCCTCCGTGGTGGTGCTCACCGCGCTGGGTGAGGGCGCACGGCGCTACGTGCTGGATCAATTCGCCTCCCTCGGCACCGGTCTGCTCATCGTCATTCCCGGGCGTGCGGAAACCTCGGGTGGCGCGCCCGGCGTGCTATCCGGCCAGACCACGCGCGATCTCACTCTGGCGGATGCCGATGCGGTCGCGCGCCTGCGAGGCGTGGAGCGCGTGGCACCCTTGAATGTTGGCGTGGCGCAAGTGTCGCGAGGGGGATTGAGCCGGGAGGCCGTGTTGCTGGGCTCAACTGCGAGCCTGCTGGAAATCCGCCACATGCGACTGATCCAGGGCCACTACCTGCCGGCCGGTCCCAGTGACCAGGCCACCCAGGTGTGCGTGCTGGGCTTGCGCATCCGCGCCGAATTGTTTGGCCAGGCAAACGCCCTGGGCGAGTGGCTGCGTATCGGCGACCGCCGCTTCCGCGTGATCGGCGTGCTCGCCACACAGGGCCAGCAGATGGGGTTCGACAGCGACGAAACGGTGGCGATCCCGGTGGCGGCGGCGCAGCAATTGTTCAACACGGCCTCTCTGTTCCGCATCCTGGTGGAGGCGCGCGGACGCGATGCCGTGGCGCCGGTGAAGGAAGATCTACTGGCCCTGCTCAAGGCTCGGCACGAGAATGACGCCGATGTCACGGTGATCACCCAGGATGCCGTGCTCGCCACCTTCGATCGCATTTTCACAGCGCTGACCCTGGCGGTATCCGGGATCGCCGCCATCAGCCTGGGTGTGGCAGGCGTCTTGATCATGAACGTGATGCTGGTCTCGGTGGCGCAGCGGCGTTCGGAGATCGGCCTGCTCAAAGCGTTGGGGGCTACCGCCTCACAGGTGCGCGATCTGTTTCTGGCGGAAGCCGGGCTGATCGCCGCCCTTGGGGCCGTCATCGGGTTGCTCCTGGGACTGGCCGCCAGCTTCGTCCTCGGCCGCATCTACCCGGTACTGCCGATCACCCCGCCACTCTGGGCGATGGCTGCGGCCGTCACCACTGCACTGGTCGCAGCCCTGTTATTCGCCTGGCTGCCGGCGCGCAAGGCGGCACGGCTGGACGCGGCCCTGGCGCTGGCGAGGCGGTGAAGATGTCGATTTTTTCGCTATTCATGCCTGCTCCCACTTTTAACGGGCCAGGGGGGATTTCTACACGGGTGTACGCAGCCCATAAAGGCCCCCCCACCACCCTCTGGGAAAAGGGGGGATAGAACAGCATGCGCCTCCCCGACCTGCTGCGTCTGTCTCTCGGCGCCTTGACCCACCACCCCGGCCGCAGCCTGCTGTCCGCATTGGGCATCGCGGTCGGAGTGGCGGCGGTGATCCTGCTCACCGCGCTTGGCGAAGGTTTGCACCAATTCGTGCTGGCCGAATTCACCCAGTTCGGCACCAATTTGATCGCGGTCAGTCCCGGCAAGACCAAGACCCACGGCGGCGCAGTCGGCATGTTCGGCAGCGTGCGCCCGCTCTCGCTGGAAGACGCCCAGTCGCTGCGCCAGGTGCCGCAGGTGCAGAGCGTATGCCCGGTGGTCCAGGGCAACGCGGAAGTCGTGGGAGCGGGTCGCAGTCGTCGCGTCACCGTTTACGGCGTGGGCCCGGAATTCATGCAGACCTTCCGGATGCGCATCGCCGCCGGCAGTTTTCTTCCCGCCGATGATCTGCGCAGTTCGCGCGCCTTTGCCGTGCTGGGAGCCAAGGTGCGTGACGAACTATTTGCAGCGGGAAGTCCTCTGGGGGCACTGATCCGTGTCGGTGGCCAGCGCTACCGCGTGGTCGGCGTGATGGCTGCCAAGGGCCAGGTGTTGGGTTTCGATCTCGATGACACCGTGTTTCTGCCGGCTGTCCGCGTGCTGGAGCTGTTCAACCGCGAAGGCTTGATGGAAATTGATGTAGCCCACGACCCGCAGGCCAAGCCGGAGCGTGTCCAGGCCGGGATCGAACGCCTGCTGCGGGCGCGCCATGGTGGCGACGACTTCACCGCCACTCCACAGAAACAGCAGTTGGCCGTGCTCGATTCGGTGCTCTCCGTGCTCACTTTTGCCGTTGCCGCACTCGGCAGCATTTCCCTGGTCGTCGGCGGCGTCGGCATCCTTACCCTGATGACCATCAGCGTGAGCGAACGCACCGGAGAAATCGGCCTGTTGAATGCGCTAGGTGCGCGCCGCAGCCAGATCATGGCCCTGTTCCTCGCCGAAGCCGCTGGCCTGGCCACGCTCGGTGGCACCGCCGGCCTGGGGCTGGGCCTGGGGCTGGCGCAGTTGCTGCATTTTGTCCTGCCGGCATTACCGGTGCGCCTGGCATGGGACTATGTCGCAGCCGCCCTGGCCGTGGCCGTGTGCATTGGCCTCGTCGCTGGCGTGGCGCCGGCTAGAAGAGCTGCGCGTTTTGATCCGGTCGAAGCTTTGCGCGCCGAATAAGTGGAAAATGCGCCCCCATGCCGAAACCCGTCTACCTCGCCTCGCAAAGCCCGCGCCGTCTCGACCTGTTGCAACAGATCGGACTGACACCCACCGTCTTGATCCTCCGCGGGGGCGCAGAGCGGATGGATGTCGACGAGACACCACTACCCGCCGAGCCGGCCGTCGACTATGTGATGCGCCTGGCTCGGCGGAAGGCGTGGGCGGGTGAGTTCGCGCGGTGTGGGCGCAGTCTAGGAGACTGGCCGGTCGTGGCGGCGGATACCACGGTGACCCTGGATGGGCAGATTCTTGGGAAACCCTCGGATGCCGGGGAGGCGCAGGCGATGCTGCGAGGCTACTCGGGGCGGTCGCACAGCGTGTTGACCGGAGTGGCGGTGGCTTTCCGGGGCCGGCTGGCCGTTGCGCTGTCGCAGAGCACAGTGGCTTTCCGGCACCTGTCGGAGTCTGAGATCGCGACCTACGTGGCATCCGGCGAACCCTTCGACAAGGCCGGTGGTTATGGCATCCAGGGGCGCGCGGCACTGTTCATCGAGCACCTGTCCGGGAGTTACTCCGGGGTGATGGGCTTGCCCTTGTTCGAGACTGCGGAACTGCTGAAAGAAGTAGGTTTCTCCGTGATCTAGCCACGATTCGCGATGCGCGCAGGGCGCGACTCACGAATACTGACTTTTCGAGACCCTCATGAGCGAAGAAATTCTGATCAATGTAACTCCGCAGGAAACGCGAGTCGCAGTGCTATATCTTGGCGTGGTTCAAGAGCTGCATATCGAGCGCGCAGCCATGCGCGGCATGGTCGGCAATGTTTATCAGGGCAAGGTGAGCCGGGTATTGCCGGGAATGCAGTCGGCGTTCATCGACATCGGCCTGGACCGCGCCGCCTTTCTCCATGTGGGGGACATCGTCGAGGCGCGCAGCGATCACGCCGCGCGCCCGATCGAGAAGGTGCTGCACGAAGGCCAGAGCATCCTGGTGCAGGTCATCAAGGATCCGATCGGCACCAAAGGTGCGCGCCTTTCCACCCAGATCAGCATGGCCGGACGTTTCCTGGTATTCCTGCCGCAGGAAACCCGTATCGGCATCTCGCAAAAGATCGAAGACGAGGCGGAGCGTGAGTTGTTGCGCGAGCGTCTGACCCGAATCCTGCCCCAGGTCGAACATGGCGGCTTCATCATCCGCACCATGGCCAACATCGCTGACGACGCCGAGCTGGCCTCGGATGTGGAGTATCTCTACACGCTTTGGGACGCGATCCGGGCACGTTCCGAGAACACCTCCGGGCCTAAGTCGATCTACCAGGAACTGGACCTGGCGCATCGCGTGTTGCGTGATTTCGCAACCGCCGAGACTAGTCGCATCCTGGTGGATTCGCGTGAAACCTATCTACACCTGGACGCCTTCGCGGAAGAATTCACTCACAACGTGCACGGCAAGATCAATCACTACGTCGCCGAGCGACCGCTGTTCGACCTCTACGGGGTGGAGGACGAGATCGAAAAAGCACTGGGGCGGCGCGTGGACCTGAAATCCGGCGGTTACCTTATCGTCGATCAGACCGAGGCGCTGACCACCATCGACGTCAACACCGGCAGCTACACCAGCGGGCGCACCTTCGACGAGACGATCTTCAAGACCAATCTGGAGGCGGCCCAGAGCATCGCCCGGCAACTGCGCCTGCGCAATATGGGCGGCATCATCATCCTGGACTTCATCGACATGGACAGCACGGAACACAAGCAGTCCGTGCTGGCGGAATTGACAAAGGCCTTGGCGCGCGACCACACGCGCATGACCATCAACGGCTTCACTTCGCTGGGCCTGGTGGAGATGACGCGCAAACGCACCCGAGAAAGCCTGACGCGGATCCTGTGCGAGCCCTGCCCCACCTGCCAGGGGCGCGGCCAGATCAAGACGGCTCAGACCATCTGTTATGAAATCCTCCGCTCCATTCTGCGCGAGTCTCGCCTTTTCAGCGCCCGCGAATTCCGTATCATGGCGCAGCAAACCGTGATCGACATGTTCCTGGAGGAAGAATCGCAGAGTCTGGCGCAATTGTCCGACTTCATCGCCAAGCCGATTTCCTTGCAGGTAGAGAGTATATTCACCCAGGAGCAGTACGACATCATTTTGCTCTAATAGAAATATTACTTTTTAAACATATAAGTGATGCTGCGAAACAGATTTGGTTTCGACAGCTTACTTATGTCGGTGTAAACCAACAGTCTTTGATAGCAACGCCAGGATGATTTACTCCCAAGTCTGAATTGCAAAAATAGGCAACTTTCACTTACGGCTGGATCAGGAAGCTCGCGTAGGTTGGGCTGAGCAAGGCGAAGCCCAACACCTTGCAAGCTTCGACCTGGCGCTAATGAGTAGCGTCGGC
>CAISDD010000525.1 GCA_903883985.1 uncultured Pseudomonadota bacterium
AGTCCAGAACCTCCCGGCAAATGCCGGCAGCGCCGGAAATTCCCCCTTTTCGCCCCATGTCGGACGATCCACCGATGCCGGGCGGATCGAGTGTAAGATCGAACAGGAGGACATGTTCGCGGCAGTTGCTGATATCCTGCAACAGGGCGCGCAGGCTGAGCATGTGGCGGGGTCCGCTCCCAGCCGTCGGGCGGCCCATCCTCCAGAGCCAGCGGGGCATTCAACTGGACGGATTGAAACTCACCCGAATGCAGTGGCAAACCGGCAGGGTCCAGAGAAAAGGTGCTCGTGTCAGGAAGAAAGGGGGGGAGAAAGCGCTGAGCACCGGAATAACGCCCCTGGCGATCGGAATCACCGAGGACAAGTTCCGGCGCCCGCAGGCGTTCGCCATCCACCAGGGTGAGCCAGACATCGATACGGATCATCCTTGTCGCCGTGCGCGTTGCCGTATCCCGGGTTCCATGGACGTGACGAACAGGCTGTTGCGCGGCGGCAGGATGGATTCCGCATCCTGCAAGTGCCCCAGCACCTCCAGTGCAGTCAGCCAATGTCCAATCTGTGCGCCGGCGTCCCCCTGCTCCAGACGGCGCAAGGTAGGGGTCGAGACGCCCAAGCGCGCAGCGAAGCTCACTTGGGTCTCGTTGCGAGCCAGGCGTTCGGTACGCAGGCGAGAGGCGATCAACGCCAGGACAGTATGTACATTATTAGAAAACATGGTTTTCATTATGTGCATAATGAGCAGATAAGGAAATGTTATTTTTCCATTACCCTTGAATCTTCAGTTGAACACGTCCGAGTGTGTGTCTGGCGAGTGGTCTGGCAAGGCCGTAGCTGCGCCAAGCAGGCGCCGGTGCGTAGCGGGTTCACCCAGAGGGTGATCGAAGGCGCAAACCGTTCGTGGGGCCTCACGGAGGAAGATGAGCGGTCAACTGGGGAATCAAGGATCAAGGATTAAGTCGTCAGCGTCGCCCTCAGCGCGGCTTCGTCGTAGTCGCCGGTGACGAAGGCGTCTCCCAGTTCGCGCAGCAGCACGAAGCGGATGCGCCCCGCTTCCACCTTCTTGTCCACGCCCATGAGGTTCATGTAGGCATCGTAACCCAGGTCAGGTGCGGCTACTGGCAGACCCGCGCGCACAAACAAGTCGGACACGCGATCCACATCGGCCTGCGTCAACAAACCCATGCGGCGTGAAAGATCCGCAGCCAGCAGGGTGCCGGCAGAAACCCCTTCCCCATGCAGCCAGACGCCATAGCCCATGCCCGTCTCGATGGCGTGGCCGAAGGTGTGGCCCAGATTGAGCAGGGCGCGCTGCCCGGTTTCACGCTCGTCGGCGGCCACTACCTCCGCCTTGTTCTGGCAGGAACGATGGATCGCGTAGCTCAGTGCCTCGGTGTCGCGTGCAAGCAGTTTCTCCATATTCGCTTCCAGCCATTCCAGGAAGGGCAGGTCGCGGATCAGTCCGTATTTGATGACCTCGGCCAGGCCGGCGGAAAGTTCGCGGTCTGGCAGGGTGGCGAGCGTGTCGGTGTCCGCCAGCACCAATTGCGGCTGGTAGAAAGCGCCGATCATGTTCTTGCCTTGCGGGTGGTTGATCCCGGTCTTGCCGCCCACGGAGGAATCGACCTGTGCGAGCAGCGTGGTGGGTACCTGGATGAAGGGCATGCCGCGCTGGTAGCAGGCTGCGGCGAAACCGGCCAGGTCGCCGATGACGCCACCACCCAGGGCGATGAGGGTGGTCCGGCGCTCGGCGCGTTGTGTCAGGAGCGCATCGAATATCCGGTTGAGCGTCTCCCAGTTCTTGTGGACCTCGCCATCTGGCAGCACCACGGATTCGATCCGTATGCCCGCACGCTCCAGCGTGTCGGAAAAACGCGCCAGATAGAGCGGCGCGACCGTGGTATTGCTGACGATAATCCCCCGCGGCTGTGCCAGGTGCGGCAGGACCAGGTCGGCACGGGCGAGCAGGCCGGGGCCGATGTGGATGCGGTAGGCGCGATGGCCCAATTCGACGGAAAGGGTTTGCATGGAGAGCTCGAAGCAAAACCGCATGATAATCGCCTGTGCTCGCAGCCCCAATGCCGACTTCGCCTGCGCGCGGTTGCCCGATGAAAAGCGAAACAGTCCTGCACGGTCGTCGTACTACAATCTTGCTCGGACTCCCTCTGGTCATCCTTCAACCTTGAATCCTTAGTTGAACACGACCGAGTGTGCGTCTGGCGAGTTGCCTGGCAGCGACGACGCGCATGGTCGCTCCCAGCAAGGGGGTGCAGCGGAGTCGTTGGCGGCTCTGCCGCCTTACGAATCCGGCGTACCCCTTGCGGGTGCAGCGGAGTCGTTGGCGGCTCTGCCGCCTTACGAATCCGGCGTACCCCTTGCGGGTGCAGCGGAGTCGTTGGCGGCTCTGCC
>CAISDD010000526.1 GCA_903883985.1 uncultured Pseudomonadota bacterium
AAGGGCTACGCTGATCTGCCGGAAGTAGCCATCGCCATGGTGTCCTACGACGCCGACTGGGAAGTGGGGCGTTGCGTGGTCTACCACCGCAATACCGCAGCAGATGGGAAAACTGCGCAGCCATACGTTGTGGACCCGTACCCTCATGCCGATAGTCGATTGCACCTGCGTGTAGGAACTGCGGATTTGGCAGGCCTACCGCCTACTTGGTTTATTGGGGTGGGGCAGATGCAGAAGTCGGAAGGGAAGTGAGCAATGCGCGGCCCCTTGCTGTTTCCCGCGCTGGCAGGCCAGACCGTCGTGGCAATGCGTGTTTGCGAACCGTGGGTGGCCGCGCTACCTCAGACGGCAGGCCCTGCATGCCTATTCGGTGCCATCGTCCTTCAATGCAACCAGCATGCTCTGTTGTGTCATGCACCCGTGCGCTACTTGGCGAATACGCATGGCAGCAAGATTGGTTTGCACGGTGGTGGGGTAGCCGAACTGCCATTCCGCGCCAGCTTGTGCGAAGTCGATGAACTGGAACACTGGCTGCCACTCACGGGTGGCGCCCATTGGTCACACCGCACCAGTCTGGTGCTGCCGATACCAGGCGAGATACTTGTCGAAGCGCCGCAGATGGTGCGAGACGGCGGTAGTGGGCCTTGGCAGTTGGAGTTTCGTTTTCGCACCGGCAGGTGCTTTCGCTTGCAGTACCGCCCTGACATGGACGCCAGCCTCCAGTTCGCTCCGGTCGAAGTTGACTATTCGCTGGATCGCATTCAGGTCATGGGACCGGAAGACGACTTCGGCTGGCTGCACCCACTGCGCCTGCGCAAGTTCGTGGTGGACGGCGTGCTGTGGGAAAGCGCCAAGGTCTGGCCGATACAGGTACTTCGAGCCAGCAGGAACGCAGCCAATCCCAAATGCTTCTTCCGCCATACCTGG
Source organism: uncultured Pseudomonadota bacterium (assembly GCA_903883985.1). Lineage (GTDB taxonomy): Bacteria > Pseudomonadota > Gammaproteobacteria > Burkholderiales > Thiobacillaceae > PFJX01. Next base: position 928 of record CAISDD010000526.1, read on the forward strand.
TACTCAGCATTGCGGGCTTATTTCAAGCAGTGCCCACCGAGTTACCGGCGGCGGTTGGTCGAGCTTCGCTACCCAGTGCAAGTGCAAGGCATACCCGATGGCGTGATTGAAGAGGTGGCCGAGGAGCTGCGACAGGAGAACTGGGGCTGAAAGTCTTCAGTGCTTGCCCTTGCGGGTAGGCAGTTCCTGCATCAAGTCTGCAGCTGTGAGTCCCAGGCCGTGCGCCAGCCGCCAGATGTTGTACAGACTCAGGTTGGAGCGCCGACATCCTGATGGACTTTCGCGTAGACGGTACATGCGTTCTCAAAAAAGGCGCTTGCCATCGTGGTTCCACAAATCGACCGCTGCCTAGCAGCGCATGGTCTGATTCCACACATAATCAGGACTAGCATGATTTCCAGTGAAATCACCCGGCGTGGTCATGGAGGCAACGATTTGGGAGCGCCATAAGAGCAACAAGCAGGATTCGAATGTCAAACCAGTTCTTTGAGAAGCCAATTCTCAACTCGCCGTACGGGTATCCCGGTCGTCATTGGGAGCTTGACGGCACTGGGCAACCGACCCAGCAGATTGTCGAAACTCGCCGCCGCGCCGAGTTCATCACCCCGATCCCCAAGGCCAAGAAGCAAAAGGGCGTCGCTAAGCAAGATGCCCTGCTGTTTGATGATGAGCTGTCCACGCAGAAGCAGGCCTACGACCACACTGCCGTCATCAACTCGGTGCGGCAAGAGGTGGACAAATGGCGTGCACTCAAAAACCCAGCCGACTGGCGCGTCACGCCCGAAACCGCGCGTCTGCTGCAACACTGGCGGCACCATCCGTTCAGCAGCATCCGCCCGTTCTTCTGTCAAGTAGAGGCTGCCGAAACAATCATCTGGCTTACCGAAGTTGCCCCTCAAGTCGGCAAGATCGGCCAAACCTTCCTTGACCACCTGGTCAATGCCAATAATGACGCCAACCCGGAACTGATGCGGTTGGCCTTGAAGCTGGCGACCGGTGCGGGCAAGACCACGGTGATGGCCATGATCATCGCGTGGCAGACCGTCAACGCTGTGCGCCGACCTGGCAGCAAGAAGTTCACGCGAGGCTTCCTGTTGGTGGCCCCCGGCTTGACTATCAAGGACCGTCTGCGCGTTTTGCAGCCCAACGACCCCGACAGCTACTACGCCAGCCGGGAACTCGTGCCCAGCGACATGCTGGATGACCTGAACCGGGCAAAAATCGTCATCACCAACTACCACGCGTTCAAACTGCGAGAGCGCATTGAGTTGTCGAAAGGCGGGCGCCTCTTGCTGCAAGGCCGGGGTGGCGATGAACTGAACACCCTCGAAACCGAAGGCCAGATGCTCCAGCGCGTCATGCCTGACCTGATGGGAATGACCAACGTGCTGGTCATCAATGACGAGGCCCACCACTGCTACCGCGAAAAGCCGGACGCAGAGCTGGACGCGCTCAAGGGTGACGAGAAGAAGGAAGCCGACGAGAACAACGAAGCCGCCCGCATGTGGATCACCGGCTTGGAGGCCGTCAACCGCAAGCTTGGCGTTGCCAAGGTGGTGGACCTGTCGGCCACGCCTTTTTTCCTCGCTGGTTCCGGCTACGTTGAAGGCACCTTGTTCCCATGGACCATGAGCGACTTTTCGCTGATGGACGCCATCGAGTGCGGGATCGTCAAGCTGCCCCGGGTGCCCGTGGCCGACAACATCCCCGGTGGCGAGATGCCGAAATTCCGTAACCTGTGGGAGCACATTCGCACTCGCATGCCAAAGAAGGGGCGGGGTGCTGCGAAGTCACTTGACCCCTTGAGCCTGCCGGTTGAGCTGCAAACGGCGCTTGAAGCCCTGTATGGTCACTACAAGAAGACCTTCGACTTGTGGCAAGCCGCTGGCATCAAGGTGCCGCCTTGTTTCATCGTGGTGTGCAACAACACGTCCACGTCCAAGCTGGTTTACGACTTCATCTCCGGCTTCAACCGCGAGAATGAAGATGGCAGCTCCACACCGGTCCCTGGGCGGCTGGAACTGTTTCGCAACACCGACGAGTACGGCAATCCCTTCGGCCGCCCCCGCACCCTGCTGATCGACAGCGAACAGCTGGAGTCCGGCGACGCGCTGGACGACAGTTTCCGTGCCGCCGCAGGCCCAGAGATTGAACAGTTCAAACAAGAAGTCTTTGAGCGTGGCGGCGCCTTGGCCGCTGAACTTCGCTCAGGTAAAGACTTTGACGATGCACGCCTGCTGCGCGAGGTGATGAACACCGTAGGCAAGGCTGGCCGCTTGGGCGACTCCATCCGCTGCGTCGTCTCCGTGTCCATGCTGACAGAAGGTTGGGATGCCAACACCGTCACCCACGTGCTGGGTGTTCGTGCGTTTGGCACCCAGTTGCGGTGCGAGCAGGTGATTGGCCGCGCCCTGCGCCGCCAGTCGTATGACCTGAACGAAGAAGGCCTATTCAACGTTGAATACGCCGATGTGCTGGGCATCCCGTTTGACTTCACCGCCAAGCCGGTGATCTCCAAGCCCCAGCCACCGCGTGAGACGGTGCAGGTCCGTGCACAGCAAGACCGCGCCGCATTAGAGATTCAATTCCCTCGCGTGCAGGGATATCGGGTTGAGTTGCCCGACGAGCGTTTGACGGCAGAGTTCACAGCAGATTCCGTGCTGGTGCTGACGCCTGACTTGGTTGGCCCCTCCATCACGCAGAACGCGGGCATCATTGGCGAGACCGTAGACCTCAGCCTAGACCACTTGGCTGACATGCGGCACTCCACCCTGCTGATGCACCTCACCAAGCGTCTGCTTATCAACCATTGGCGCGACCCTGGTGACGAACCCAAGCTGCACCTTTTTGGCCAGCTCAAGCGCATCACCAAGGAATGGCTGGACACCTGCCTGGATTGCAAGGGCGACACCTACCCAGCGCAGTTGCGGTAACCACCACGAATATCGACTGCATCGTTTGCGCGTGGGACGCTAAACG
>CAISDD010000527.1 GCA_903883985.1 uncultured Pseudomonadota bacterium
CACCTGGCGCAGGCGTTCCAGATTCAAAACCTGTTTGGTCGTACTCATGGCTGCTTCCTCGAATGTCCTGACTGTATCAACCGGTTCAGGGCCGTGGCGATGTCCTCTTGTAACGAACTGCCCCAGATGTGGGCGATTAGCCCAACTAAAACAATTGGTTGGATGAGGCCAAGCGGCTGATTGACGGTTTGCAGCACACCCATTCCTTCGACGACCGTTACGCCAAGGTGGAGGACATCGACTGGGAAAGTTGCCCGAAAGTGCTGTCGGAAGGTGAGAAGCGCATGATGTTGAGGACAGGGTGGTGAGGTAGATGTTGCGTAGCAAGTACACCGTATGCATCCATAAAATACTTTGATGCACTTTTCTCACACAGTTCAATGGAACAATGACACCATGGATAGTGTCACATGACCAACGTAACATTTGATGAAGTGGTGGCCGCACTGTTGGCATCGAAGCGGAGCATCCGCTGCGATGAGTTGGCGGGGCAACTGACCCGCCTGGGTTTCGAGGTTCGAGAGGGTAAACGTGGTGGGCACAGGATATATGTTCATGACGGGCTACCTGACTTCACTTCGTCTTCATACAACTGCGGCCATGGTCATAACCCAGAGATCAAACCGGCATATATCAGCAATGTGTTGAGAATTCTCAGCCAACATGAGGCGGAGATTGTGAAATACCTGGAGACACGCAATGAACATTGACCCTTACGCCTACAACATCACTGTGCGGCGCGCCATGTTTGAAGGCGAGGTCTGCTTCGAGGCACGTGTGAAAGAACTGCCCGACCTCATTGAATACGCCGACACGGCGGATGAAGCCTATGCGCTCGCTGTGGATGGTATCGAGACTACCGCCGAGATCATGAATGAAAAGGGCCGGGCAATGCCCACGGCTATGAGTCCGGCAGATAATTTCAGCGGACGCGTTACGCTCCGTCTCCCGCGAACTCTGCACCGAGCACTGGCAGAAGGTTCGGATGAAGAAGGTGTCAGCCTCAACCAGCATCTTGTGAACATTCTGAGCTATTACTCCGGTTTTACCGCTGGACATCAAGCCGGCGTAGCTCCCTGGAAAACTTTGATCCAGACGCCAAGGGATGCCAATTCCGGCAAGCCTCAATTGCGTGTAGTTTCGTCCAGTGACCTGGCGCAGTCGCATGGATTCAAGCAGGCGTCGAACTGGTGATGACTGACATGGCCGCACAATTGCAGCAAGCGATTAAATGCTTGCAGATTCGTGATGTGCTGATGCGTGCGTCACATTCGTCTGTTTCAGAGGATTTCGACCCGAAGTATGACAGTGGCGTAGATGATCTATTAGTCCAGCTGAAACACGTAGTCACCCAAAGTCAGGTTATCGAAGTTGAAGATGGCGAAGAAACGCATCAGATTTTTCGGGTCTTCATTGATTTGGGTGCGCGTTGGGTAGTGGCTACACCAGAAGTACAAGACGATGCGGGAGAGGACGTTGCCAAGCCGCACGTAAAGGCACAGATCGAAGCGACGCTGATAGCCGAATATGCCCTCAAGGACGTTCCAGGAAAGGAGGCGCTTGATGCTTTTGCCTTGAAGAACGCCAACTACCATGTCTGGCCGTACTGGCGCGAATTTCTTTCCAGTCAGAGTCAGAGGATGGGGTTGCCCAAGGTAGTTGTCCCCACTGTTCAGTTCGCTCAGAACCATAATCAGCAAGTCGAACCCAGTGCGGTAGCTGAAACCTGACACCTGAAAGGTAGTGAGTCGATTCTGCAGTCGTGCGTTTTACGACCCAGCTCAACAATGAAAAGTTGCTCGATCTGCTGCGATTTTGCAGTGATTATTACCACTAAGTGATGCTGCGAAACTGATTTGGCTTACCAAAGAACAAACGCCCTGCACGGCAGAGTGCGAACAGATGGTTCTGATGGAAAAAGCAAAATCCGTTTCGCAGCCTTACTTATCCTGTCGGCCCAACGGTATTGTCAGCCTTGCCGACACGCCTGCGTTCCGACAAACCGGTCATAAGCAAACTTGTTTTGCATTACCGGCTGGCCAGCGGCGCACCTGATATCTATTTAATACCAAAGCGCAAAGTAGTTGCGTGGCGCATAGTTGAGATGCTGGCCTTGCAGCCTTGCAGACTTGAGCAGGTCAAAGCATTGTCGCCGAGCGCTGGCGCACAGTTTAAGATGTTAATGGCTGAGGGATGGGTCGAACAGTGTGAAGCAACGTCGCAGCTCTCCACCATACAATATACTTTTGCCAATGCGCACAAGCTTACTGATGAACAACAGTTGGTGGTGGACGCGGTAACGCAGGCTGCGGGCTACGGCTGTTTTCTGCTGCACGGCATTCTTGATGTTGTGGGTGGTGGCCACCAGACCGGCCACGTCCACCTGGGCGTTCCTGCCGAAATAGATGCCGTTGGGGTTCACCAGGAACACCTGGCCGTTGGCGGTGAGGCGCCCGAGGATTTGCGAAGGGTCCTGGCCCACCACCCGGTTCAGCGCAACGGCGGCGGGGGACGGCTGGACGAAATTGACCTGAGCGCTGGAACCGATATTTAAGCTGTTCCAATCCAGAATGGCCCGGTTGCTGGACTGGGTGATGTCCATGCGAGCGCCGTTTTGCGCGACCGTGGCCTGGCCGGCGATCAGTTGGGCGCCCGTGGCCAGGGCCGTGGCGGCGACGGGGCGGCCGTGAGCGGCGAAGCAAAGGCAGCGGCGAGGGAGGCGACCATCAGGGTCGGGACGAAAGGCGAGGCTGGGCGGCGGGACACGGCGCGCTCCTTTAAGACAGCGTGACGCCTGGGCAGGCGGTCGGGAGGGTGGTTACGGAGACAATTGCAGCTTGACGGATGATGTTGTATGTAACATCATTGCTGACATGACTTCCGCGGAAAAATTGCTGGCCAGAATGCGCAACAACCCACGCGACTGGCTGATCGGACAACTGGAAACGGTGGCGCATCGTTACGGACTGAAGGTGCGTAAGCCTGACGGTAGCCATGTGATTTTTCAGAAGGACGGATGCCGGCTGGAAGTAAGCGTGCCGGCGCATAAACCGATCAAGCCGGTGTATGTCCGGCAGTTTCTTGCGCTGATAGATAGCTGAGGTGGCAGCATGAACGATCCCCGTTTTGAGGATTTCCCTTTCGAGATTTCGCCCTTGTCGGCCGAGGATGGCGGCGGCTTTCTCATCACCTTTCCCGATCTGCCGGGCTGCATGGCGGACGGGGAAACGCCCGAGGCGGCGCTGATGGAGGGGCATGACGCATTCCGTTGCTGGATGGCGGCGCATATCGCCGATGGCCGTCCGGTGCCGGTGCCCCACGGCGGCGGCGAGCCGGGGAAATTCGTGCAACGGGTCCCCAAGAGCCTTCATACCAAACTCGCCAGCCGCGCCCGGCAGGAGGGCGTGAGCCTCAATTCCCTGGTGCTGGCGTTCATCGCCGAGGGGCTGGGACGGCGCTAAGGCCATGCCTGAAAATCGTCCTGAGTAGCCCTGGCCTTGTGGTTGCGGGCCAGACGGTGGATGTGGTTCATGGCGGAGTCCCGGCTTGTCAGAATTTGGCGGTGAGAGAGGCAAAGGCGCGGGCGTCCCGATTGGCGTTGTTGGCGACGGCTGCGCGGCTTCGAGCGAGGCGCCGACATAAGGCACGATGCCGAAGCGCAGCCCGAAGCCAGCCGAGGCCAGGCTCTTTTGCAGGGGATCGGCAGCGGACAGGGGAAGGAAGAAGGATAGGAAATTCAAGCAAGCGTAGGTTGGGCACCCGTAGGTTGGGCTGACGCAAGGCAGCCCAACATTTGATGCGCCCAAGATTGTTTGTGGGTCGACTGCATGTTTGGCTTTTTGCGTTTGTTGATTGTTGGGCTTCGCGGTGCTCAGCCCAACCTACG
>CAISDD010000528.1 GCA_903883985.1 uncultured Pseudomonadota bacterium
GGGGATTCCGTCAACGTCTTCGTCTGGGGCAACCCGGAAGTGTCCGGCTCCTTCGCGATCCGCCCCGATGGCAAGATGACCATGAGCCTGGTCGAAGATCTTCCCGCCACCGGGAAAACACCGACTCAACTGGCGCGCGAGATCGAGAAGATCCTGGGGAAATACATCCAGGATCCCATCGTCACGGTGACCGTGGCCGGAGGCGTCGGGCCCTACAGCCAGCAGATTCGCGTGCTGGGACAGGCGACCAAACCCCAGACGCTCTCCTATCGCGAGCACATGTCGCTGCTGGATCTGCTCATCGCCGTGGGCGGCATTACCGACTTCGCCGACGGCAATCACGCCAGCATCCTCCGGGTGGCCGATGGCAAGCCACAGCAATTCGGGGTCAGGCTGGATAATTTGATCCGGGATGGCGATGTCTCGGCGAACGTGGAACTGCGCCCTGGCGATGTCCTGATCATCCCAGAACGCTGGTTCTGATCGAGTGTCTCTGCGGACCTGATGGGGAAGCCGGATGAATCCTGTAGTCGAACAGTTCCTGGGGTACGCGCGCGGCATCTGGCGCCGCCGCTGGCTGATGCTGATCGTCTCCTGGCTGGTCGCTGTGGTCAGTTGGGTGTACATCTACTCCCTGGAAAATCGCTACCAGGCTCAGGCACGGGTCTATGTCGATACCCAATCTCTGTTGAAGCCGCTCCTGGGCGGACTGGCGATCCAGCCCAACACCGGGCAGCAGATCACCATGATTACCCGCACCCTGCTCAGCAGACCCAATCTGGAAAAACTGGCGCGCATGACCGACCTGGATTTGCGCGCGAAAACTCCGCAGCAACAGGAAGCACTCTTTAACGGGCTGGCAGGCAAAGTCGTGCTCGGGGGCGGTGGAGATAGCCAGATTTACACGATCTCCTACGCAGATTCCAATCCGGACTTGGCCAAACGTGTCGTCCAGGCCCTGTTGACGCTATTCACCGAAAGCAGCCTGGGCGGAACGCGCACGGACCTGACCAAATCCCAGAAGTTCATCGACGATCAACTGCGGCATTACGAAGACAAGCTGCTGGCTAAGGAAAAGGAGATGGAGGCGTTCAAGCGCCGCAACATCGGCAACATGCCGGGTTCCGAAGGGGGGTTCTACGGCCAGTATCAGCAAGTCTCGACGGCTCTGGAACAGGCCAGTCAGGAGCTCCTGGAGGCCGTGAACCGCAAGCAACAACTGTCACAGCAACTCCTGGACCAGAACGAAACCCTGGACGCGGTGGTACCTGTCACCGCCTCCACCACGGCACTGGATGCCCGCATCTCTGCCTTGCAGGCACAGATCGACAGCCTGCGCCTGAAATACACCGACCTGCACCCGGAGATCTCACGCACCAAGAACCTGATCACCCACTTGCTGGAACAGAAGTCACAGGAAGAAGCGGCGGTACGCAGCGGAAACCATGATGCCGTCAAGGCGCAGAACCCGATCTACCAACAACTGACCATCGCCATCGCCGAGGCCGATGCCAATGTCGCCATGCTCAAGGCACGCGTAGAACTACTCGGCAAAAAGAAAAGCGATCTCTACCGAACGGTCGACCTGGTGCCGCATATCGAGGGCGAGTACACGCAAATGATGCGCGATTACGGCGTATTTCAGAAAAATTTCGCCGCCATGCTTGATCGCCGTGAGACCGCATCGCTCACCAGCGAGGTGGAGACGAAAACCGATTCGGTCGATTTCCGCATCGTCGATCCGCCGCGGGTGGATGGCAAGCCGGTCTGGCCGAATCGCCCCCTACTGGTGACCATGGCGCCGTTCGCGGGAATCGCGCTGGGCGCAGTGCTGGCCTTCTTGCTGGCGCAATTGCGTCCCACGGTGAGCAGCCGTCGCCACTTGCATGAGTTGACCGACTTGCCCCTGCTAGGTGCGGTTTCCATGATCCAGACCGACGCCATGCTGCGGCGCGCGCGCAAGTTCAATTACGCCTATTTCGCCGCGACGGGCATGTTGTTCGTCGCTTACCTGGGGCAGATCGTCTACTACCTGCTGCTTTCCCCCGCGGCTTGATCAGGAGAATGGGATGAGCATCATCGAGCGCGCCGCCAACCGGCTGTCCCGGCCCCCGGCAACGCCCGGAGCAGTGGCTGAGACTGCCGCTGTTCGGCACAAGCTTATCGAGGACTCGATCGACCTCGTCGAGACCTCCTTCGATCAGCCCAAAAAACGCCCCGCGCGTATGCACACGGAAGAGGATGGCCCGGCGACCGTCATGGGCAGCCAGTTGGGCGAGATTGATCTGAACCGCCTCAGGGCGATGGGCGCGGTCACCCCAGACTCCGGCCGCAGCAAGGTAGCGGAAGAATATCGCCTGATCAAACGCCCCTTGCTGGCCAATGCCTTCGGCCACGGTGGTGTCGAGCGGGTGCAAAACGGCAATCTCATCATGGTGACCAGTTCCCTGCCCGGCGAAGGCAAGACCTTCACGGCCATCAATCTGGCGATCAGCATGGCCACGGAACTGGAACACACCGTGCTCCTGATCGACGCCGACGTATCCAAGGCATCGGTGGTGCGCTATCTCGGCCTCAAGGCCAAGCGCGGGCTGATCGACGTCCTGCAGGATTCCGAACTGCCCTTGTCCGATGTACTGATCAAGACCAACATCGACAAACTCTCCGTATTGCCTGCGGGCGAGAGCATCTCGCATGCCACGGAATTGCTGGCGAGTTCTTCAATGAAGAATTTCGTGCAGGACATCGCCAATCGCTACCCGGATCGCATCGTGATTTTCGATTGTCCGCCGCTGCTCGCGACCAGCGAAGCCTCCGTACTGGCCACCTACATGGGTCAGATCGTCTTTGTGGTGGAAGCAGAACACACGCCCCAGGATGCGATCACGGATGCGCTTGCTCACCTGGCCGGCTGTGAGCATGTCGGCATCGTGCTCAACAAATTTGTCTCGGGGGGCAGCGCCGGCGATTACGGCTACGGCTACGGTTATGGCGGCTACGGTGGTTATGGCGAGAAAGCTCCTGAGCAATAAGCTGCGCACCCTCCCGCTATTGATCGCGCTTTTGATCGCGCTTTTGATCGGTCTCCTGCCGGCATTCACCTTTGCCGCCAGCGACTGGAAAGCCACGACCGGACTGAGCCTGACGCAGACACATAGCGACAACGTGGCACTAGCCAGCGTCAGCCCAGAATCCGCATGGATCACCCAAGTTTCACCCAGCCTCAGCCTGAGCCGACAGGGGAAGCGAGGCAGCGCCAATCTGACCTACAGCCTGAACGAATTGCTCTACGACTCCGGCCGTAACAGCCTCACCCAGGCGCTCAACGCCAGCATGCAGGTCGAACCGGTCGCCGGAGTCTTCAAGCTGAACGGCAGCGCGCAGGCCGGTCAAAGCTACGCCTCACAGTTCGCCGCGACCTCCCTGAACAGCGACACGACCAACCCGAACCGGGTCGAGACCCGCTCGCTTGCGTTGACGCCGAGTTTGCACAACGAGTTATTCGATCGCAGCCTGGTCACCGACGCGAGCTTAGGGCTGAATTACGCCAGTGCCGGGTCCGGCGCCCTGGCCAGTAGCACCAGCGATGACCTGAAGCTGGGGCTGCACAGCGGATCGCGGCCGGAACGACTCAGCTACTCGGCGAATTACCGTCGCAACAGCGCCTACGGAGCCACCACCTCAACACTGACCGGCGACAGCTACAACATCGGCTACGCCATATTGAGCAAGACACGGGTCTTCCTGGGGGGCGGGAACAACGGCACCCAGGGCTTAAGCACCCTTCAGGGCCAGGGCAGCCGCTACACGGTGGCCGGCGAGACCTGGTTTCCCACTCATACGCTCACTCTGACGGGAACCGCAGGACAAAGCGGCGGCAGCCCCACTTCCAGCCTTTCCGCCAGTTGGACGCCGACTCGCAGGCTCATGCTGGCCGCGACTTCCGGCCGGCGCAACGGCTCGGCCTCCTACAGCCTATCCGGAAACTGGACGCCCTCCGTCCTGACCAGTCTCTCCGGGTCAGCGCAGAAAAACTTTGATGCGGGCACCTCCGGCGTCGACACGGCGAACAACGGCCTGTCCACCTATGGCTACACTTCTTACGCACTCAGCTTCAGCCACCGTCTTCGCCGCTCCGTGGTGGGCCTGAACTATGCAGAATCCGTGGTGAATGCCTCACAGCAGATCAAGCAGACTTCCACTTTTCCTTTCTACCTCTGCAACGGCCAATTCCAAGCCATTGTCTCGGGCCAGCCAATGCCAGCGGGCTGCCAGCCGGTATCCATCGCTATTCCCTATACCCAGTTGCTTAACCAGACCACCTACAACAAGACCTGGGCCGGGACGCTCAATTTCACCCTGGGCAGAAGCGCGCTTGTCTTCTCCTTGAGCCAATCCCGAGTTCAGTCGCTCAGCATCACCAGTGCTGCGGGATCGAGCCGCCAGACCGGAGTCGATGCAAACTGGTCCTTGCCGCTTTCCTCCCGGACCGCGATCTCCCTGGGCACGAACTGGAGCAATGCCGAAGCCGCCGCACAAGAGAGCGACACCTGGGCGCTCTACTGGATGCTGACGCACCAGCTTAGCCCCCATGTCAGCAGCGGCCTCTCCGCCCGCCACTCGGAACAGCACGCCACAAGCGGCACCATCGAGGAAAACAGGGTCAGTGCCCAACTCGGCATGACCTTTTAACCCATTATGTACGAGAGCTACTACCAGCTACGGGACAAACCGTTCCAGCTCAACCCCGATCCCCGTTTCTTCTACGCCAGCCGTGGCCATAAGCGCGCCTTCGCCTACCTGGAATATGGCTTGTCTCTCGGGGAGGGCTTCATCGTCATCACCGGAGATGTCGGCGCCGGCAAGACCACCCTGGTCCAGAGCTTGCTGCGCAAGCTGGAAAACGGTGCCTACCTGATCGCGGAGTTAGTCAGCACCCAGCTCGACGCCGACGATACCTTGCGCAGCATTGCGGCCGCTTTTGGCCTGAAGGCGGAAGGCATCACCAAGTCTGCCCTGCTCAAGAGCCTGGAGGATTACCTGCGACTGGCGGTACGCCAGGGGCGCAAGCCGCTGCTCGTGGTCGATGAGGTGCAGAACCTGAACCTACGCGCAATCGAGGAGTTGCGCATGCTCTCCAATTTCCACGAGGTAGACAAGCCGCTGCTGCAATCCTTCCTCCTCGGGCAACCCGGATTCCGCGACACCCTGCAAAGCCCGGAAATGCTGCAATTGCGGCAACGGGTGATCGCCTCCTACCACCTGGGTCCGCTCGATCGCGCGGAAACCATGCTGTACATCCTGCACCGGCTGAAGACCGCAGGCTGGCAAGGTTCACCCTCATTTTCAGAAGGCGCTTTCGACGCCATCTTTCAGTTCACCGCCGGCGTGCCCCGACGCATCAACACCCTGTGCGACCGCATCCTTCTATTCGGCTACCTGGAAGAGCGCCCGCATCTGGGTTCGAGCGCGGTACAGGAAGTCATCAGCGACCTGCGCCAGGAAGTGCATTATCAAAACTCCAGCCAGGAGCCGCCTCCGATCGATGGCGGCGCGGCGCGTCCGTCGTCGCCAGACAACGCCCTGATGGATAGGATGGACGGCCGCATGGTCGCCATCGAACGCTCCCTCAGTCGACTCATCCCCCTGGTGCGCAAGGTGCTCTACACGCTGACCAGCGGAAAGGAAAACGAATGACGACCGAAGTCCTGTGCGTAGTGGGCGCCCGCCCCAACTTCATGAAGATCGCGCCTATCATGGCGGCCTTTCCAGCCCAGGCGATTTCCGCCAAGCTGGTCCATACCGGTCAGCACTACGACCCGGCGATGAGCGAGGGCTTCTTCGATCAACTCGGCATCCCGCGCCCGGATGTCAACCTGGAAGTCGGCTCGGCTAGCCACGCGGTGCAGACTGCGGACATCATGCGCGCCTTCGAACCGGTGCTGGATGCAGAGCCCCCGCGAGCCATTCTGGTGGTGGGTGATGTGAACTCCACCATCGCCTGCGCCCTGGTCGCGGCCAAGAAGGGCATCCCGGTCATCCACGTGGAGGCCGGCCTGCGCAGCAATGACCGCACCATGCCCGAGGAGATCAACCGCGTCCTGACCGATCAGATATCCGACCTGCTCTACACCACCGAGCGCTCGGCACTGGACAATCTCCTGCGCGAAGGCATCTCCCGTGAACGCATCCAGTTCGTCGGCAACGTCATGATCGACACCCTGCGCGCGCACCTGGCACGGGCCGTGCCGGCCGAGGCGACGCTGGGCGGCAAACCGACCCGCAGCCATGCCGTGGTCACCCTGCACCGCCCGTCCAATGTCGATGACCCGGCCACCTTGCGCCGTCTCCTGGAAACCCTGGGCGTCGTTGCGCGCGAGGTCGACGTGGTCTTCCCCATCCATCCCCGCACCCGATCGGCCGCCCAGAGCCTCGGCCTGGAGAGCTTGCTGGCAGCGCCTGGCATCCGTTTGCTGCCACCTCAGGGCTATCTGGAAATGCTGGGCCTGATGCGGGACGCCACTCTGGTGCTCACCGATTCCGGCGGCTTGCAGGAAGAAACCACGGCGCTGGGCGTACCCTGCATCACCCTGCGGGAAAACACGGAACGCCCGATCACCCTGATTGAAGGGAGCAACACCCTCACCGGACCGAACCCGGACGCGATCCTGGCCTGTTTTCGCGACATCCTCGCCAGCGGCGGCAAACGCGGGCGCATCCCGGAATTCTGGGATGGCCACGCGGCGCTGCGCATCGCCGCGCACTTGCGCGCCTGGCTGGACGGCACGGCGTGAGCGCCATCACCAACGTGATGAGTGTCGATGTGGAAGACTACTTCCAGGTGGGCGCATTCGAACACACCATCCAGCGTGACGCCTGGGAGGTTTGGCCCTGCCGGGTGGAGGCCAATGTCGGGCGCATCCTCGACCTGTTCGCGCGCCATGAGGTGCACGCCACCTTCTTCACCCTGGGCTGGATCGCCCAACGTCATCCCGGCGTGGTCCGCGCCATCGTCGCCGCCGGCCACGAACTGGCCAGCCACGGCCACGGCCACCAACGCGTGACCGGCCTCACACCAGCGGAATTCGGCGAAGACGTGACGCGCGCCAGGAAACTGTTGGAGGACCTGTCCGGAGTACCGGTTTACGGCTATCGCGCCCCCAGCTTTTCCATAGGCCGCAGCAACCTCTGGGCGCTGGACGTCCTGGCGGAGGCCGGCTACCGCTACAGCTCCAGCATCTATCCCATCGCCCACGACCATTACGGCATGCCCGAAGCGCCGCGTTTTCCCTATCGCCCCAAGAGTTGCCCCGCCTTGCTGGAAATTCCACCCACCACGGTTCCTCTGGCCGGGCGCAACCTGCCCGCGGCGGGCGGCGGTTATTTTCGCCTGCTGCCCTATGCGGCTTCGCGCTGGCTGATTGGCCGCGTCAACCGACTGGAGCGGCGCCCCGCCGTATTCTATTTTCACCCGTGGGAAATCGATCCCGATCAGCCGCGCGTACCGGGCGCCCCCCTCAAGAGCCGACTGCGCCATTACGTCAACCTGGATCGCATGGCCGCCAAGCTCGACCACCTCTGCGCCGATTTCCGTTGGGGCCGCGCCGACCGGGTCTACGAAGCAGAGCTCTCAAGTCAATCGCCGGGCCGCCCCAAGATTGACTTGGCCCCCTCGGGGGGCGGCTCGGGGGATTTTACGAGCAGGGGGCAGAGTTAATTCATGAGTCTGACCGTCCGAAACGCCGTCGCCGCCGATGCCGCCGCCTGGGATGCCTATGTGTGGACTGCTCCAGGTGCAACCTTCTTTCACCGCTTTGGCTGGCGCCGGGTGATCGAGACCGCGCTCAAACAACCTTGCCATTTCCTCCTGGCGGAACGAGACGGGCGCATCGAGGGCGTCCTGCCCCTGGGAGAAGTCCGCAGCCGGCTATTTGGTCACACCCTGATCTCCATGCCGTTTTGCGTCTATGGCGGCATCGTTGCCGCCAACGAAGAGGCCAGACAGGCGCTCGATCAGGCAGCGCAGGCCTTGGCCGAGGCCCTCGGCGTGGGGCATCTGGAATACCGCGACCGCGATGCCCCCGCCCATACGGACTGGCCCGGAACCGATCTCTACGCCACCTTCCGTCGGGCGCTCGACCCGGAAGTCGAGCAAAATTTGCTGGCCATACCTCGCAAGCAACGCGCCATGGTGCGCAAGGGCATCAAGGCCGGGCTGAGGAGCGAGGTCGACCACGATCTGCGGCGCTTCTACCCTGCCTATTGCGAAAGCTGGCACAGATTGGGCACCCCGGTCCTTCCCCTGCGCTACTTCCAGTTGCTGTTGGAGGAATTCGGCGCCGACGTCGACATTGTCTGCGTCACCCGTCAGGATGAGGTGGTGTGCAGCGTCATGAATTTCTATTTCCGCGACGAGGTGTGGCCCTATTACGCTGGCATCACGGCGTCCGCCCGCCTGCTCGCGGGCAGCGACTTCATGTACTGGGAAGTGATGCGACTGGCCGTGGAGCGAGGCTACAGGCTGTTCGACTTCGGCCGCAGCAAGATCGGCACTGGCGCCTACGACTTCAAGCACAACTGGGGCTTCGAGCCGCAAGCGCTGCACTACGGCTACCACCTGGTGCGCGCCGGTGCGGTGCCCGAGAACAACCCCAACAATCCCAAGTACCGCCTGTTCATCAAGGCCTGGCAACACATGCCGCTCGCGCTGGTCAACATCATCGGCCCGCAGATCATCCGGCAGTTGGGGTAGGCAGATGCAATTCGTAACCACTCAGTTACTGCCGTATTTCTCCTTCCCCTTGAAGGGGAGGGAATTGCTGTGCTTGTTTTAGACGATCGCTTCGACCTGAGCAGCTTCTGCAAATCACAAGCGGCAAGACACGCACCATCCTTTGATCTTGCACCTTGCACCTTGCGCCTGATTCATGCGTGACTTGCTGTTCCTCGCCCACCGCATTCCCTTTCCGCCGGACAAGGGCGACAAGATACGCGCCTGGCATCTGCTGCAACACCTTAGCCGCCATTACCGGGTGCATCTGGGCGCGTTCGTGGACGATCCCGAGGACTGGCGACATTGCGACAAGTTGCGTTCGATCTGTGCTTCGACCTATTTCGCCGGCCTGAATCCACGCCTGGGCAAGCTGCGCGCCCTCTTTGGCCTCTTCAGCGGCGAACCCCTCACCTTGCCCTATTACCGCCACCGCGGACTGCAAGCCTGGGTGGATGCGCACCTGCGCTCCGGGGTTGAGCGTGTGTTCTGCTATTCCTCCGTCATGGGCCGTTTCGTCATGCCCCTCACCCCTGACGGGGTGCGTCGCGTGATGGATTTCGTCGACATCGACTCGGACAAGTGGCACCAGTACGCGGCGACCAAGGCGGGGACCATGTCCTGGTCACCGTCTTGGCCACCGTCTTGGCCACTATCCTGGCTGTATCACCGCGAAGGAGATCACCTGCTGGCGTGGGAGCGGCAGGTGGCGGCGGCCTTCAGCGCCAGCCTGTTCGTCTCTACGGCGGAAGCTGCGGATTTTCGCGCTCTGGCGCCCGAATCCGCAGCGCGGATCGGCAGCTACAGCAACGGCGTCGATGCCGACTATTTTTCCCCCCTGCGCGACTACCCCAGGCCGGAGCTGCTGGCGGGGACCGCGATCGTATTCACCGGCGCCATGGATTACTGGCCCAATGTGGACGCGGTCACCTGGTTCGCGCGGGAAGTGATGCCGGAATTGCGGCGATTGCGCCCGGACCTGCTGTTCGCCATCGTCGGCGGCAAGCCGGCCCCGCAGGTGCGTGCACTGGCCGGACTCCCCGGCATACTGGTGACCGGGCGGGTGGCCGATATCCGCCCCTGGCTGGCGCATGCGAGCGTGGTGGTGGCGCCGCTGCGGATTGCACGGGGCGTGCAGAACAAGGTGCTGGAAGGCTTGGCCATGGGATGCACACTGGTGGTCAGTCCCCAAGCCCTGGAAGGCCTGACGGCGAACCGTGAAGAACTCCTGGTCGCCGAGGGGGCCAGCGGCTTCGTCACTCGCATCCTCGAAGTCCTGGGCGGCGTGAACCTGGGTGCTGCCGCGCGCCAGAGGGTACTGGCGGACTATGCCTGGGAGGCCTGCCTTGCCGGGGTGGATGAATTACTGCAATGAGGATAGCCATGATTCCCTCCCCGCAACGTGACTGGCTCATGGCCCTGGGGCTCCTCGCCCTGACCTGGGCCAGCCTGGCGGCACTGCTCGACCCCACCTTCTCGGCCATGGTGCATATCTGGGAGCACTACGACACCTTCACCCACGGCTATGTCATCCTGCCAATGGCGCTGTGGCTGGCCTGGAGAAATCGCCACACACTGGCAGCAACCCCCGCCAAACCGGACTGGCGCGCCTTGCTGCTGGCCGCGCCCCTGCTCTGCCTATGGTTGGTCGCACGTCTGGCGGGTGCGGACGTAGTGGAACAATATGCGCTGGTCGCACTCTGGATCGCGACCACATGGGCCCTGTTCGGCCTGACTCTGGTGCGTGCCGCCGCCTTCCCCCTGGCATTCCTGTTGTTGATGGTTCCCAACGGCACCTTCCTGATCCCATGGCTCATCGAGTTCACCGCGAATTTTGTCGTCGTCGCCTTGCAACTGATCGACATCCCGGTCTATCGCGAGGGCGCCTTCCTCTCCATCCCGACAGGGGAGTGGAATGTGATCGAAGGCTGTTCCGGGATGCGCTATCTGATCGCCTCGTTCACCCTTGGGGTGCTCTACGCCTACCTGACCTACCGCACCCTGTGGAAGCGCCTGGTCTTCGGCCTGGCTGCGGCGATCATCCCCGTCGTCGCCAACGGTTTTCGCGCCACCATGATCGTGCTCATCGGTCATTTCGTCGGCAACCACTACGCCGTCGGTCTTGCCCACCTCATCTATGGCTGGGTGTGGTTCGGCATCGTCACGCTGACCATGTTCTGGGTGGGGCTCGCCTGGAGGGAGGATATGGAGCCCGAACCGGCCTGCGCGCCACCCCTGTCCCCGCGCTCGCCGGCCTTGGTGGCAGCGGCCTGCGTCGGCCTTTCTGCCCTGTTCCCGATATGGGAAGGCATCCTCGATGCGCGCCCCCTGGCGCGCACGGCATCGGACCTGTTTGCACCCGTGGCCATTGGCGGCTGGCGACCCCAGGCTCAGCCCTTCGCCGCCTGGCTGCCACACTGGGTCGGGATGGACGGCTTGCTGACGGCCAACTATGTCCGAGGCAAGGAACGAGTGCTCCTCTATGCCGCCTACTACGCCCGGCAGCGCAGCGGCGAAAAGCTGGTCAGCGGCCAAAACCATATGGTTCCGGAGGAACACGACGCCTGGCAAAACGTGGGGAGTTCGCGGCGCAGCGTCAGCGTGTTGGGCCACCCACTGGAAGTGATGGAAACCCGGCTGCGCCTGTCGGGGGAGGGGCAGCGCATCCTCGCCTGGCAGTGGAATCGTGTGCAGGGCGAGGACACGCTCAATCCCTATCTCATCAAGGCCCGGCTCACCCTGACCCGCCTGTTGGGCGGACGTGACGACGGCACCGCCCTCATTATCGCCGCCCCCTACCAAGACCATCAGGACGAGGCGGAAAAGAGCTTGATCGCCTTCCTGACCGACATGGAACCCGGCCTCCAACGTCTGGCTGACCAGCGATGATGACGCCCCCCCTGATCGCCCACGTGGTCTACCACTTCGGCACCGGCGGCATGGAGAATGGCCTGGTCAACCTGATCAACCGCCTGCCCCGGGAGCGTTTTCGCCACGTCATCATCAGTCTGACCGACCACACCGAATTTCGTGGCCGTATCGAGCGCGACGACGTGGCGTTTTATGACCTGAACAAGCCTCCCGGGCACTCTCCGGGCTGGCTCTGGCGGCTCCACCGCTTGCTGCGCGAACTCCGCCCGGACCTGATCCATACCCGCAATCTCAATGCACTCGAGGCCCAGTTCGTCGCCGCCCTGACCGGAGTATCCGCGCGCCTGCACGGCGAGCACGGCCGCGACGTATTCGATCTGCAAGGGCGCAACTGGAAATACAACCTGCTGCGCCGCGCCGCCCGCCCCCTGATACGCCACTACACCTGCGTCAGCCGCGACCTGGCTAACTGGCTACGCGACACGGTTGTGGTGGCACCCGCCCGGCTTACGCAGATCTACAACGGCGTCGATGGCGAAAAGTTTCATCCACGAGTTGGGCCTCGGCCCGGCATCGGTCCGGAGAGTTTTTTCCAGGGCGCTAGCTGCGTCATCGGCAGCATCGGCCGCATGGTCGCGGTGAAAGATTACCCGACCCTGGTACGCGCCTTCATCGCGGCCTGTAGCCAGTCGAGACAGCCCGAGGGCCTGCGCTTGGCAATCGCGGGCGATGGCCCCGCGCGAAAAGAGTGCCAGGCCATGCTGGATCAGGCGGGGCTAGCGTCCCAAGTCTGGCTGCCCGGCAACCGCGAAGATACCGCCGAATTCCTGCGTACCCTGGACGTATTCGTCTTGCCCTCGCTAGGCGAAGGCATCTCCAATACCATCCTGGAAGCCATGGCCACCCGCCTGCCGGTGATCGCCA
>CAISDD010000529.1 GCA_903883985.1 uncultured Pseudomonadota bacterium
CACCGGGATGTTGGGATAGATCGGATTGAGTGGCTTCAACATCCAGCCGTCCGGGTGCAGGACGATCTGGCGGAAGATGTACTCCTCGTTGGCCCAGGCCACCACATAGGAGCCATCTTTCGCCAGGCCTTCCGGCTCGACCACGATGATCTCGCCCTCGATGAATTCCGGCAGCATGGAGTCGCCCAGGACCATCAGGGCGTAGGGTTCGGCGCCGGCACAGGCGGAGGCTTCCAGATCTTCCGGCGAGGACTCCGCCGGGCGCACGGGTATGGGGAAGGGCTTGCTCATGGTTATTGTCCTCGCATGAAAAATTTGTCCAGGTCGGACAGGCTGAGTTGAAACCAGGTGGGGCGACCGTGGTTGCACTGATCGGCACGCAGGGTGTTTTCCATGTCGCGCAGCAAGGCGTTCATTTCCGGCACGGTGAGCCGGCGATTCGCGCGTACCGCACCATGGCAGGCCAGGGTCGCGAGAAGTTCATTGCGGCGGGCGTGCATCGCGTTGCTCGAACCGAATTCGTGGAGTTCTTTCAGCACCTCGTGGGCCAGGCGTTCGCCGTCGGCATCCTTGAGCATGGCCGGCACGGCGCGCAAGGCCAGGTGGGTAGGCGACACGGCGGCTATCTCGAAACCCAACTGCGAAAATACGGACTCCGCCTCCTCGGCCGTGGCCATTTCCAGGCGGGTGGCGGCGAACACCACGGGGATCAGCAAGGGCTGGCTGGCGACGGCGCGAGCGTCGTATGCGGTCTTTATCTGCTCGTAGAGGATGCGCTCGTGCGCCGCATGCATGTCGACCACGATCAAGCCCTGGGCATTCTCGGCCAGGATGTAAATGCCGCACAGTTGGGCGAGGGCATGCCCCAGTGGCGTGGCCGCAGCACCGGCCTGGGGCATGGGGCAAGGTGCCTGGGGCAAGGGCGAATCGAAGGGCAAGCCCGGGCTTCCCGGCCCCACATCCATCGCGGCTTGAATCTGCACCGGCTCGCGCCCCAAGGCCTCGGCCACCATCTGGTAGTAGGGCGCGGGTTGGTTGGCGTGGACAGGCGGTCGCGACCAGACCGGGAGCGCGGGCGAGGAGAAAGATGCGGGCGGCGGGGCATCTTCACCCCGTGTCCCAGGGCTTGTATCTTGCTGCTCTTGTCCCTTGCCCCTTGCCCCTTGTCCCAGCGCCCGCTCCAGCACATACAAGACGAACTGATGTATGCCTCGTCCGTCGCGAAAGCGGACTTCGGTCTTGGCCGGGTGCACATTCACATCGACTGCCTCGGGGGGCAGGTCCAGGAACAGCACATAGGCGGGATGGCGTTCCTGGTGCAGAACGTCGCGGTAAGCCTCGCGCACGGCATGATTGAGCAATTTGTCGCGAACGAATCGGCCATTGACGAACAGATATTGCGCATCGCGCCCGGAACGCGAATAGGCGGGCAGGCCGACCAAGCCAAAGAGGCGCAGCGGACCCGCGGACTCGTCCAGGGTGCGGGCGGCCTGCTCGAAGTCTTCGCCCAGTATCTCCAGCGCCCGTGCCTGCCAGTCGGCAGCCACCCATCGCCGGGCCACGCGGCCGTTGTGGCTCAGGGTGAAGGCGCAATCCGGGTGGGAAAGGGCGATGCGGCGCAGCGCTTCGTCGCAATGCGCGTATTCCGTGGCCGGCGTCTTCATGAACTTGCGTCTGGCTGGCGTGTTGAAGAACAGATCGCGCACCTCCACCACCGTCCCCCCGGCCAGGGCCGCCGGTTCCGGTGGGTGCAAGCGGCCGTCGAGCGCGCCCACCTTCCAGGCATGGGATTCCTCCGCCACCCGGCTAGTCAGGGTGAGGCGAGCAACGGAGGCGATACTGGCCAGCGCCTCGCCGCGAAAACCCAGGCTGGCAACCCGTTCCAGGTCGCCTAGACTGGCAATCTTGCTGGTGGCGTGCCGCGTCAGCGCCAGCGTCAACTCGTCAGGCGCGATACCTGCGCCGTCATCCGCGATGCGCATGGACTTGATCCCGCCCTCCTCCAGGTCCAGACGAATGTCCCGGCTACCGGCGTCGAGACTGTTCTCCAGCAACTCCTTGAGCGCGGAAGCCGGTCGCTCCACGACCTCGCCGGCGGCGATCTGGGAGACGAGGAGGTCGGGTAAGAGCTGGATACTGCTCAAGCCTTTCCCTCCAGCTTTTCCCAGCGCGCCAGGTGGAGCAGGAGTTCCTCGTCGATTTCACCGCCGCGCGCATTAAGGGCAGTCGTGCGCCCATGGTCGGCATACACGACAGGATCGGAGAGTTGCCGCGCGAGTTCAGCCTGTTCCTCCTCCAGTGCAGCGATGCGTTGCGGCAAGGCTTCGAGTTCCTTCTGTTCCTTGTAAGAGAGGCCAGACTTCTTCGGCTTCCCCACGGGCGCCACCTTGACGGGCGCGGCAGCGGCCTGCAACTTGCTCTCGTCCTTGCGGTTGCGCCAGGATAGCCAATCGGAATAACCGCCGGGGAGCTCCAGAAGACGACCCTCGCCGGCGAAAACGATGGATTGCGTGACCACGTTGTCCAGGAAGGCGCGGTCGTGCGAAACCAGGATCACCGTGCCACCGTAATCCTGCAGGAGTTGTTCCAGCAATTCCAGGGTATCGATGTCGAGATCGTTGGTGGGCTCATCCAGCACCAGGATGTTGGCCGGACGGGCAAACAGGCGGGCGAGCAGGAGACGGTTGCGTTCCCCGCCGGAAAGCGAGGAAACCTTGGCGCGGGCGCGTTCAGCGGGAAACAGGAACTCTTCCAGGTAGCCGATGACATGTTTGCGCACACCGCCGATTTCCACCGTGTCGCTTCCCGGTGAAATGGTGTCGATCAGGGTGGCATCGTCGTCGAGCTGATTGCGAAACTGGTCAAAATAGGCCACTTCCTGGCGTGTGCCGCGCTTGATCCTGCCGCTATCCGGTTCGAGATCGCCCAGGATGAGCTTGATCAGCGTGGTCTTGCCGGCGCCGTTGGGGCCGATGAGTCCGAGCTTGTCACCGCGCAGGATGCGAGTGGAAAAGTCCTGGATCAGGGTCTTGCCCGCATAGCCATGGCTGACATGCTCGAACTCGGCGATCATCTGCCCGGAGCGCCCGCCCGCATCCAGGGCGAAACCCACAGAGCCCAAGCGCTCACGACGATCGCTGCGTTCCCGGCGCAAGGATTCCAGGCGCAGCACCCGCCCCTCGTTGCGGGTACGGCGCGCCTCGACGCCCTTGCGTATCCACACCTCCTCCTGCTTCCAGAACTTGTCGAACTTGCGGTTCTGGGCGGCTTCCACTTCCAGTTGTTCTGCCTTCTTGCGCTGATAATCGGAGAAATTGCCCTGATATTGACGCAACTGGCCACGATCCAGCTCGATGATGCGGTTCGCGACGCGGTCGAGGAAGGCGCGATCGTGGGTGATGAACAGGAGGGCGCCAGCAAATTCGACGAGCATGCCTTCCAGCCACTCGATAGCGGTGAAATCGAGGTGGTTGGTGGGCTCATCCAGGAGCAGGAGTTCCGGTTCTGAAACCAGGGCGCGCGCCAGGGCGACACGCTTCTTGTTGCCACCGGAGAGGGTTTCCACCGCCGCGTCGGCGGCCAGTTCGAAGCGAGCCAGGGTCTCTTCGATGCGGCTGTTGAGTCGCCAGACCTCATGCACGTCGAGTTCATGCGACAGACGTGCGAGCTCGTCCATGTCCTCGGGCGTCCCGCTGGCCGCGCGGTGGGCCGCGGCATGATAAGCCGCGAGCAGGCCGTGCGCAGGCCCTGCTCCCTCGGCCACCGCCTCGAACACGCTGTGTCCGGGCGTGAAGGAAGGCTCCTGGGCCACGAAAGCCAGATGCAGCCCGGGTTTCCTCCATATCTCGCCGGCATCGGGTGGCACCTCCCCGGAGACCACTTTCAAGAGGCTGGACTTGCCGGCGCCGTTGCGGCCGATCAGACCGATGCGCTCGCCGCGGTCGATGACCAACGAGGCGCCATCCATGAGCGGCCAGTGGCCGTAAGCGAGTTCCAGCTTGTCGAGAATGGCGAGGGGCATGGCGTTTGCCCGCGAAAAACGCGGACTTCAGGAAACACGAAGGGCGGCGATTATCCCATCAAGACGCGATGCTCTGCGCGACCAGAGTAAGCAAGTCATCGGCCCGGAATGGCTTCGAGATGAATCCATCCATGCCCGCCTCCAGGCAAAGCTGCCGGTCGGTCTCCTGGGCGTTGGCGGTCATGGCGAGGATGGGGACACGAGGAAGGCCGTTTTCCAGTTCCCAGGCGCGGATGCATTCCGTCGATTCGAGGCCATCCATGTTGGGCATCTGCATGTCCATCAATACCAGATCGAAGCGCTCTTCCTGAAATCTGGCCAGAGCCTCGACGCCATCATTGGCCAGGGTGACGCGGTAACCGCGTTTGTTGAGCAGGGTCTGTGCCAAGCGCTGGTTCACCGGCGTGTCTTCCGCCACCAGCACATGCGCACCCCTGCCATTGGCGACGGCGGCGAGCGGCATCCGTACAGCCGGTATCTCCGCCTGGCGCAGGGCGACGACGAAATGAAAAGTGCTGCCCTGACCGGGCTGACTCTCGACCCAGATGCGGCCGTCCATCATGGCTGCCAGCCTCTGGGCAATGGCCAACCCAAGGCCGGTGCCGCCAAAGCGACGGGTTATCGAATTATCCGCCTGCGAAAACGGGGAAAAGATCATATCCAGCTTGTCCGCCTCGATGCCCACGCCGCTGTCGGCGACGCTGAAATGCAAATCCAGCCGTCCCGGTGTCCGCGCGGAGGTCGCCGCCAGGCCGATACACACGGTGATCGTCCCTGCACTGGTGAACTTCAGCGCATTGGAAAGCAGATTGGTGAGCACCTGACGCAATCGAATCGGATCGCCACTCGCCTGCTGGGGCAATTCCCGCGCCAGTTCCAGTTTCAGAGCTATACCCTTGACGCCCGCCTGAGCGGAAAACAGGCCGATCGTCTGCCGCGCCATCTCGTGCAGGTTGAACGTTACCTGTTCCAGGTCGAGGCGACCGGCGTCGATCTTGGAAAAATCCAGGATGTCATTGAGTATGGACAGCAGGCTTTCCGCCGAGGTACGCACCCAGGTGAGGTACTCGCGTTGTTCCTCATTGAGATCGGTGTCCAGTGCTAGATGCGTCATGCCGATGATGCCATTCATCGGCGTGCGTATCTCGTGGCTCATGGTGGCCAGGAATGAAGCCTTGGCCGCGCTTGCCGCTTCCGCCGCCTCTTTGGCTGTCTGCAACTGCTGCGCATGCAGGCGTGACAGGGTGACATCGATGAAGGTCCACAAACGACCGATGACCTGACCCTGCGCAATCACCACCGGGTAGCCGTGTGCGGTGAGAGTACGGCCGTCGTTGCGCTGAAATTCTGCCTGCCGCTCCATGTCCTGAAGCGCCCGGGCCACCAATGAGGGGTCCGCCGGGGGGTGTTGCGAGAGGGCCAGTAACTGGCCAAGTTCGCACCCCTGGATGACAGCATCATCCGGGATGTTCCAGAGGTGGAAAAATGCCGGATTGGCGTAGATCGTCTGCCCGGAGGGGTTGAGGAACAACACTCCGAATTCCATCGACGACAACAACGCGCCCAGGCGGGCATGCTCCTGTTCCAGCGTGTTGGTGAGCGTGATCAATTCGTCGCGAGTGCTCATCAACTCGCCGATACGCTCGCCCACCACGCGCGACATGGCGTTGAAGGCCGCGCCCAGGCGACCGACATCGTCATCGCCCTCGATCACCGGGTCCGGCGTGTAATTGCCACTCGCCACCGCCTCGCTGGCTCGTGCCAGCACCGACAGATGCCGAGTCAACCAGTAGCCCAGCATGGTCAGCAGGCCGGCGGAAAGCAGGATTTCACCGAGTGCGATGGCCACACCCTGGGTCACCAGATTGTGCCGAGCCAGGAGGATGTGGGAAAGATCAAGGCCATAACGCAAGGTCCCGAGTTGCTGGCCAGCAAGCTAGATCGGACGCACCACGTCGTAGCGGGAAATGCCATCCTTCTGCTCCAGGTTGAAACTGGGGTCGGCAGGCGGCAGCTTCTTGTCGCGCGACCAGCCGCTGATGGCCACCAGTTTGCCATTGCGGTCGGTCACCGCCAGATAGTTGATCCCTGGCACCGCCCGGCTCTCGTCCAGAATCGCCTGCACCGTGGCGTAATCACTCTGCGCCAGGGGGGCGACCAGGGCCGCATTGAGCACCGGGGCCATCTGCGCGACGTGACTCTCCGCCTGCTCGCCCAGGCTACCCTGGAGGAGGCGCAGGCTGTTGCTCAACAGCAGCGTGAGCATGATCGCCTCCACCGTGATCGCCGCCAGCAACATGCGGCTGCGAACGGTCCGCAGATGCGGACGTTTCATTTTGTGGATTTGCGCAACACCTGCCTAACCTCATCGGCATAGCGCTCCATCTTCTCCAGTTCTTTCGGTCGCAGCTTGCGGTAACCCTCCAGCTTGGTGGACTCGAAATACAGCTTTGCCTGCGGCGTATTGGCGAATGCCCACAACGCCTTGTCCACCAGCGTCAGCCGTGCACTTTCGCGCTGGTTGAGCAGATACACACGCCCAGCCATCGCCTCGCTCTCATCCAGCACGCGCAGGCGGGCTTGCACGTCGGGGGCCAGCTTGCTGAAATTGGCTGTGGACATAAAACCGGCCACGGCTTCGCCGGAAAGGATCAGTTGCGCCACGCTGTCGGCGGCACTGACATGGCGGACAGTGACTTCCTTGACGCCCCGATCCTTCAGCCAGTGCAGGCCCCACAGTGAAACCAGCGAGGTCGGGCTCAAGCCCAGCACAGTGTGGCCCTTCAGATCATGGGCGGAATGCACCGGGCCGTTGTCGTCGACCACAGTGATGGCCTTGAACTCGGCCTTGTAGGTAAGCAGGGGCAGGTAGTGGGCGTCGGCCTGCAACATGCGCGCCTGGTGGCCGGTTGTGATGGCCAGATCGTAGTCCTGACTCATCGCGCGGCGTGCGTATTCGGTAAAATCCGGCGCGGTGAGTATCTCCACCGGCTCGCCCAGCGCCTTTTCCAGGTACTGCCGCAGCGGCTGGTACTGCTCCAGAATTACACGAGCGCTGGTGTGCGGCGCCACGCCTATCCTGAAGGCGTCGGCCTGGGCGACCCCCACCATGAACGCAAAACAGGAGAAGAGAAGGCGGATCATGAGTACCTCATAGAAAAAAATGAGTCTCTACCGACAGGCGCCGGCCTTGAGACGGATTGGGATACCGTGAGGCTACCATCCCACCGAACTTGCGTGAAACCTTGAATCCTCTTGACCGCATATTTTCCCCCGTGAGGCCCTATGAACGTTGAGGTTTACCCCTCCGGTCACCCGCACCATTTGGGTGAGCCCGCTACAAGCCCGATTGCACCCCTGGCGAGCCGCCTGGCTGCGCTGCACCCGCAAGGGGCACGCCGGATTTGTGTAGTTGGAGGCACCAAGCACGGCGACGAAGATCGCGGCCGCTCGGATTTCACCGGTCATCGGATCGACGATGGGCACTCTGGAATGGGTGTCCAGCTTGCCGTGGAATACGCAGACGTTGGTCATTCGGCGGATATCGCCGGCTAAATGCCGCCGGCTCATCCGCCCTTCGGTAAGATCAGGTAACTTCTCAATAAGGCACGGCAACCCTATCGACGAGGTGACGAGACCTATCGCGACTTCACCGGTGGCAAACGCCCTC
>CAISDD010000530.1 GCA_903883985.1 uncultured Pseudomonadota bacterium
GTTTATTCATCGTTACAGGACAGCCCTCATGGCCGATTATCAGATTGCTCCTTCCATCCTCTCCGCCAACTTCGCTCGCCTGGGCGAGGACGTAGACAACGTCCTGGCCGCCGGCGCCGACATTGTGCACTTCGACGTGATGGACAACCACTATGTGCCGAACCTGACCATCGGCCCGCTCGTGTGTGAGGCACTGAGAAAACACGGCGTCACCGCGCCCATCGACGTGCACCTGATGGTGAAGCCGGTAGACCGCATCATCCCCGACTTCGCCCGAGCCGGCGCCACTTACATCACCTTTCACCCCGAAGCTTCCGAGCACGTCGACCGCACCATAGGCCTGATCAAGGAAAACGGCTGCAAGGCAGGTCTGGTATTTAACCCGGCCACCCCGCTGGACATCCTCGAATATATGCTACCCAAGCTCGACATGGTGTTATTGATGTCGGTGAACCCGGGATTCGGCGGCCAGAAATTCATACCCTACGTACTCGACAAGGCCCGCGCCGTGCGCAAGATGATCAACGAGGGTGGCTACCACTGCCGCCTCGAGATCGATGGCGGCGTCGGCCCGGCCAACATCCGCGAAGTGGCCAGCGCGGGCGTGGACACCTTCGTCGCCGGTTCGGCCATCTTCAGCGCCGCCCGTGACAGCGACCCGCACCGCTACGACACCGTGCTCGCCGCCCTGCGCGCAGAACTGGCGAAAGCGTGAAAGGCAGTGCCGAGTAGCGAGTGCTGGGCAACAGCGCCGCACTCAGCACTAGCCACTAGCCACTAAGCCCCACGAACCCATGAACTTTTTCGTGAAAGCCGTCGTCATCGACCTTGACGGCACGCTGCTGGACACCGCGCCAGACCTCGCCGACGCGGCGATGGCGATGGCCGCCGATCTCGCTATGCCGCCGATTGACTTGGCCGAGGTCAAGACCTACATCGGCAATGGCGTCTCCCGCCTGGTGAAACGAGTACTCACCCGTGATATGCACCGCGACCCGGCCCCTGAACTGTTCGCACGCGCCTTGCCCCTCTACGAGCGGCACTACGCCGAATGGGTTTCGCGCAAGAGTCGCCCCTACCCTGGCGTGGTTGAGGGCCTGCGGGCAATCCAGGCTCAGGGCTTGCACATGGCATGCATCACCAACAAGGCGGAGCGCTTCACCCACCCCTTGTTGCGCGACACCGGGCTGTTCGACTATTTCGAGCTAATCCTTTCCGGCGACTCCCTGCCGGAGAAGAAGCCCTCGCCGCTGCCACTGCTCCATGCCTGCGCGGTATTTTCCTGTGAACCAGCAGAATTGTTGTTGATCGGCGACTCTCTCAACGATGCCCAGGCCGCACGTGCCGCCGGTTGCCCGGTGTTCTGCGTGCCTTACGGCTACAACCGCGGCCGCCCCGTGGCAGAACTGGACGTGGACGCCGTCGTGGAAACCCTGGTCGACGCCGCAAAACGAATCATTCGTAAATGAACACTCTGAAAACCGGAATTTCGATGCGTACTGCTACTCGATGGCGTGGCTGAAGCGTCCACCGTTCGTGCCTCGCCACTACCGTATCCGACTTTCCAGAGAGTTCTCATGTTCAACGAAGAAAAATTCAACGGCCTCGCTCGCCAGGGCTACAACCGGATTCCGGTCATCAAGCAACTGCCTGCCGACCTGGACACGCCACTGTCGCTCTACCTGAAGCTCGCCAACGAGCCCTATTCCTATCTCCTGGAATCGGTGGTCGGTGGTGAGCGATTCGGACGTTATTCCTTCATTGGACTGCCAGCACGCACGGTGCTGCGGGTACATGGCCATTTCGTCAGCGTCGAATACAACGGCCAACCGGTCGAGCAATCCACCTGCGACGACCCTCTGGCCTTCATCGAAGCCTATCTGGCTCGTTTCAAGGCAGCACCCGTGCCCGGCCTGCCCCGTTTTCCAGGCGGACTGTGCGGCTATTTTGGCTACGACACAGTGCGTTACATCGAAGCGAAATTGGCCAATACGCGCAAGCATGACCCGGTCAACACACCGGACATCCTGCTGCTGCTCAGCGACGAACTGGCCGTGGTCGACAATCTCTCTGGCCATTTGACGCTGATCGTCTACGCCGACCCCCTGGAGCCCCAGGCCTACCTGAACGCGCATCAGCGCCTGCGGGAACTCTCGCGGCGCCTGGCCCGCCCCGCCAACCCGCCAGCCGTATCGGATGTCAACGACTTCGTGGTGGATTCCGAGTTCGGCGAGCAGGCGTACAAGGA
>CAISDD010000531.1 GCA_903883985.1 uncultured Pseudomonadota bacterium
CGTCTTTAAAGCCGATGAGATCCTTGCCGACCTGCTTTTCGTTCTGACCGTGGGCGAGCACCTTGCCGCTCAGGGCATAGACCACCACGTACAAGTCCTTCTCTACCCAGCCGGCTTTCTTGCCGGTGAAGTCGGCATAAGCTGCGTCCTTGCCGGCAGTCTTGATGTGCTTGATCGCCTTGGCGACGATGGTCTCGGCATCCTTCCTGGAGGCGAACTCCCCGGCCTCAACCGAGACGGAAACGATGGCGACGGCCGCGATGGCGAGAATGGCAAACCTTTTCATAAACTACCCCTCTTGGAAATAATGGAATAAAACCGGGCCGACTTGGCCTCGGTATAGTAACG
Organism: uncultured Pseudomonadota bacterium; assembly: GCA_903883985.1. Taxonomy (GTDB): domain Bacteria; phylum Pseudomonadota; class Gammaproteobacteria; order Burkholderiales; family Thiobacillaceae; genus PFJX01. The sequence continues at coordinate 349 of CAISDD010000531.1, forward strand.
GACAGATACTGGAAACCGATACTGGAAAACGATACTGGAAACCGATACTGCGGTTCATCGCGGGCAAGCCCGCTCCCACACTCACCCCGAGTCCCTGCGGGAGCCGGGGTGAGGAGCCGCGTTTCCCTCCGCCCTGCTACGACGACAAGGTCTGCCCGTGCTCACGGGTGTCGTGGAATTTAACACGCGGCCAGCGTTCCATGGCCAACGCCAGGTTGACACGATTGTCGGCCAGGTAGACCAGGTTGCCATCGACATCGCGCGCCAGGCGCTGTTGTTGCGCACGTGCGAACTCGGCCAGGTGGGCGGCGTCGTCGCAGGTCACCCAGCGCGCGGTATGGATGCCGGCGCGCTCGAACAGGGCATCCACCCCGTATTCCGCCTTCAGTCGGTGCTCCACCACCTCGAACTGCAACTGACCCACCGCGCCCAGCAGCAGGATGCTGTCCACCAGGGGCGCGAATACCTGGATCGCGCCCTCCTCACCCAGTTCGCGCAAGCCCTTGTTGAGCTGTTTCGACTTGAGCGGATCGCGCAGGCGAGCGCGCGAGAACAGGTCGGGGGCGAAGTAGGGGATGCCCTTGTAGGTGAGCATCTCGCCCTCGGAGAGCACATCGCCGATCTGCAACTGACCGTGGTTGTGGATGCCTATGATGTCGCCGGCATAGGCTTCTTCCATACGGGAACGCTCGTTGGCCATGAACACCACGGCGTTGGCCACCTTCATCTCCTTGCCCGTGCGCCTATGCCTCACCTTCATGCCTGGCGTGTATTGCCCGGAACACACCCGAAAAAAAGCGATGCGGTCGCGGTGATTCGGGTCCATGTTGGCCTGAATCTTGAACACGAAGCCGGTGAAATTGGGTTCGGTGGGCACGACACTCCGACTCTCCCCGTTGGCGCCGATGGCTTCCCGTGGCTGCGGCGGCGGCGCCCAGTCGATCAAGGCTTGAAGGATTTCGCGCACGCCGAAGTTGTTGATGCCTGAACCGAAGAACACCGGGGTCTGCTTCCCCTTGAGGAAATCGTCGAGATGGAAGCTGGCCCCCGCCCCTTGCACCAGTTCGCATTCATTGCGCATCTGTTCAAACTCCTGGGGGCAGGAAGCGCGCAGGCCTTCGATTTCCTCGCCGTGCAGGATTTCAACGTCCCCGTCGGCGCGTTCCTCGCCCGGCGTGAAGCGCTGCACCTCGTCTTTCAGCAGGTGGTAGACGCCGATGAAGCGCTTGCCCATGCCGATCGGCCAGGTCACCGGCGCGCAGTGTATCTTCAACACCGCCTCGATCTCGTCCAATACTTCCAGCGGATCGCGCACCTCCCGGTCCATCTTGTTGATGAAGGTAATGATGGGGGTATTGCGCAAGCGGCAGACTTCCAGCAGCTTGATGGTCTGTTCCTCCACCCCCTTGGCCGCGTCCACCACCATTACCGCCGCATCCACCGCGGTGAGCACGCGGTAGGTATCCTCCGAAAAATCCTGGTGGCCGGGGGTGTCCAGCAAGTTGATGACGCAGTCGCCGTAGCCGAACTGCATCACTGAACTGGCCACGGAAATCCCGCGCTGCTTCTCCACTTCCAGCCAGTCCGAGGTGGCGTGGCGCCCGCTCTTGCGGGCTTTCACGGTGCCGGCCATCTGGATGGCGCCTCCGAACAGCAGCAGTTTTTCCGTTAGCGTGGTCTTGCCGGCGTCGGGGTGGGAAATGATGGCGAAGGTACGGCGGCGTCCCACCTGGCGGGCAATGTTGCCAACGGGTGCGACGACTTCAGGCGTGGGTGCTAAGGCGGACAAGACAGACTCACTGCGAACGAAAGCGCAATGATAGCCGGGGATAAGGGCTTGCGCCGACAAACCGCCTACGGCACCTCCATCCATCGTCTAGCGCAGGCATCACGAGCCTGCGTCGGTTCCCCCGGATAACTCGACCCTACGCCAGTTCCAGACGCAAGCCCGCCGTTGCCCATTCCCGCACTTCCTCCTCCAGGGCTGCACGGGTAAGCGGATTGTCTTTCAGCCAGTCGCAGGGCACGGACAACTGGCAGACGCCGGCTGCGCAACGTAGCGCGAGCGGCGGCGGCGGAGCGGAATCGCTGCGGCTCATGTTGAACAACTGCCCCAGACGCAGACAGAGGATGAGCGGCCAGGCGTCCGCATCGGGAGCCAGGGCGAGTTTGCCCAGGCTGCCGTGTCCGGCGCGCACCAGCAGGGCGATGAAAGCTTGATCGCGGCGGGAGAATCCGGGCATGTCGGCGTTTTCCAGGATGTAAGCGCCGTGTTTGTGGAAGCCGGAGTGGGCGATGGAAATGCCGATTTCATGCAGCCGTGCCGCCCAGGCCAGGCGCTGCCTCGCTTCGGGCTGCTCGGGCTGGAACAAGCCCAGCGCCAGGGTTTCCACCCTCAGCGCCTGCGCCATGTCCACCTGGTAGCGGCGCTGGAACTGGCTGACGGTGACGTCTCGCATATCGCGATCGTGCACCCGGCCCAACATATCCCAGAGTATGCCTTCGCGCATGGCCCCTAGCGCCACGTTCATACGTTCGACGCCGAGTTCCTCGAAGATCGCCAACATGATCGCCAGGCCGCCAGCGATGACCGGGCGGCGATCCGCCTTCAGACCGGGGATGTCGAGCAGATCGACAGACCCGAGTTTCACCAGATGCTCGCGCAGCCAATGCAGACCATCCAGGGTGATGGCGCCGTCAGAGTAGCCATTCGAGCGGCACAGTTCGCCCAGCGCGCGCGCCGTGCCCGATGAACCCACCGCCTCGACCCAGCCGCCACGGCCGAACACCGGGCCGGCAACGATCCGGGTCTCGATGCGCGCGGCGATCTCCGCAGCCTTCATGGCAGCCCGGTCTATCCTGCCTTCGGGAAAGTATCGGCTGCTGAACAGCACGCAGCCCATGCGCAGGCTTTCCCGATCGCGCGGCTCGTAGCCATCGCCTACGATGCATTCCGTGGAGCCGCCACCGATGTCCACGACCAAGCGCGTCCGCGGAATCAAAGGCAGGCTGTGAGAGACCCCCAGATAGATCAGGCGCGCTTCCTCGCGACCTGCGACGATTTCGATTTCGAAACCGAGTGCCGCGCGCGCCTTTTCCAGAAATTCTGGCGCGTTTCTGGCCACGCGCAGGGCCGAGGTCCCCACGGCGCGTACCGAGCCCGCCGGCATGCCGCGCAGTCGCTCGGCGAAGCGCGCCAGGCAGTTCAGGGCACGCCGCTGCGAGGCGGCATCGAGCCGCTTGTTGGCATTCAGGCCACCGGCTAAGCGCACCGATTCCTTGATGGCATCGAAATAAAAAAGCTGCTCCCCCTCGACCCGACCGACCTGCAAATGGAAGGAATTGGAGCCAAGGTCGATGGCGGCCAGGGTGGGATAGGGCTGCATGCGAGAAAACCAGAGAGACGAAGTCGGGCGATTATGCCGCACAAATGTGACAGCCCCGTGCCACTGAGTTACACCCGGAAGCGACCTGCCAGTACCTGTAGATCGCCGGCCAGGGCGCGCAGATGATCGGCAGAGGCTGCGGTCTGGTTGACGGCGGCGCTGTTCTGCTCCGCGCCCTGGGCGATGCGTTCCACCTTCTGGGCGATCTCGCGGGCGGCCACGGACTGTTCCTTGAGCGCCAGATTGATGTCATCCACCGCGCGGGTGACCTTCTCGGCACTGGCGCGGATGCCGATCACGGAATCGCCTGCCTTGTGCGCCAACTGCACGCCGTCGTTGACCCGCTGCACCCCGGATTCCATTTCCTGCGCGGCGCGTTGCGTGCCCTGCTGGATCTTGCCGATCATGCCGGTGATCTCTTGGGTGGAGTTGGCCGTGCGCTCGGCCAGCTTGCGCACCTCGTCGGCCACCACAGCGAAACCGCGTCCCTGTTCACCCGCGCGCGCGGCCTCGATGGCGGCATTGAGCGCCAGCAAGTTGGTCTGATCGGCGATGTCCTTGATGACGCTGACTATGCCGGATATTTGCCCGGAGAAATCTTCCAGCTCGCGGATGGTGCCGGCGGTGGAATTGACCGCCGCAGCGATGTTGCGCATCTCCTCGGCGGTCTGGTGGATGATGCGGCCCCCCTCTTCCGACTGGCTGCCGGAGTCCTGGGTAACGCCGCGCGCCTCGCGCGCATGGGCCTCCACCTGGTCGATGGAAACCGACAACTCCTCCACCGAGGCGGCCATGCTGGAGGCGGCTTCCGACTGCGACTCGCTAGCGCGCGCGCTGCTCGACGAAGAGGTCGACAATTCCGTGGCGGCGCGATTGAGATTCGCCACGTTGCCGTGCACCGCGCCGATGAGCTCGCGCAAATTGCCCTGCATGACCGCGAGTTTGGCGAGCATCTCGCCGATCTCGTCGCCACCTGCCAGCGGCACGGCCCGGGTGAGGTCGCCGGCGGCGATGGCATCGACCGCGGCACTCGCAGATTGGAGACTCTGTGTGATGCGACGAATGGTGACCAGAGACATGCCCATGACGCCCAGTGCGCCGATGAGGATCAACCCGCCGTAGATCCATAGTGTCAGTCGCTCGTGCGCCTGCGCCCCTTCATATTCCTGGCGCGCCACCGTTTCCTGATAGGTCATGATGGCGTCCAGCGCTTGCTGAGCCGCGTTACGCTCTTCCTTGCCCGCCTTGAGGAAACTCGCCATCGCGTCCAGGCTGTAGTTGCCCGCAGCAAGGCCCGTCTTGGCCTCTTCAAGCTTGATCACCCAAATCTTGCGCTTTTCGGAATAATCGGCCGCCAGCATTTTTTCCTGATCGGTGAGGTAGGTAGACATGTACTTGTCCCAAAGGGCGTCGACATCCGTCCTGCCTTTCTCAAGAGCATCCAGATGTGTGGTGACCGGATGGTCATGGAGCGCATGCAGGGGGTTGGCCGGGTCGTGCTGGAAGGCGCGCAGGATGTGACTGTAGTTTTCCTGCATCTGCATGCTGATGCGTGAAAGGTCGTGCATGGGCACCGCTCTATCCTCGAACACCGTCTTCAGCGATTGCTCCGCCGAGGTCAGCCCCCACCAGCCGACCATCACGGAAACCAGAAACAAACTCCCGGCCAGCGCGGAGGTGAACCACAGTCGGTGAGCGATCTTGAGATTGTTGAACATGGCAGTTCCAGTGGTTGCGAGGTACAACACCGCTATTACGGCAGATACGCAGAATACTTTAATGTGCCACCCCGCGCCGGGTGGCTAAAACAACTCGATCGAACCGTCGTGCTGGTTGTCTTCAACGGCGCCTTCGGCTCGTAGCGCACGGAAATCGCGTACCTGGTTACGGCCATGCTCCTTGGCGTAATAGAGCGCCTTGTCGGCTTCCTCGATGATGCGGGTGGGCAGATCCTGGCAATCGATCATGGTGTAACCGATACTGACCGTGACCTGGCCTACCTGCGGAAATGCGTGACCTGCCACGTTGCTGCGCAGTCGATCCAGCACCCTCGCCGCCTGTTCCGCGTTGACATCGCTCAAGACGACGATGAACTCCTCGCCGCCATAACGGAAAGAGCGGTCGTGATCGCGCAAGGAGGCGCGCAGGATATTGGCAAAAGTCAGCAACACTTCGTCGCCGATCAGATGGCCGTAGGTGTCGTTGATGCGTTTGAATTTATCCAGATCGAGCACGGCGACGTACTCGCCCATCCCATGCAGCGCAGGATCGGCGCCACTCTTATCCCTTTCGCGCCGATCATGTAGTCGTGCCGTCAGACGCGAAGACAGATGCGACTCCAGCTTGCGCCGGTTGTACAGACCGGTGAGGGTATCCTTCTCGCTGTCGCTCATCAGCTTCATGAAGTTCTGATACACCCGCACCATACCCACCAGCAGGCGCTCGCTGTTGACGTTCCAGCTCGACATACCCACCAGCAAGACGCGCCGCCCGCCGTCCTTCGCTATTTCCATCACCGCCAGCATGTAGACGAGATCCGGAGTCCGCGCCTGGCGAAAATCGTATTCCGACATTTCCCGCGCCAGAGTAATCACGCTCTCGGGCAAGGCTACGTCCTCGTAGCGGGAAGGCACTATGGTCCTCGCCGGGCCGCTTGCCGGCAGGTCGAGGAAAAACCCGCGCAGGGGCTGCAGCATTTCGCGCAGCGAAGCGAACAAGCTAAGTTCCAGCGAATGCTGATCGCGCTGCTCCGTAATGGCAACGATGGTTTCCAGCAGGATGTCGTGATCCAGCGGGATAATTTTCGTATTCATCCTGTGTCCTCTCTAGGAATTCATCTCAGTGCACCAGCAGCAAGGGCAACAGCAACCACCAGGGCCGGTATGCCTTGACCTTCAGCGCCAGCGGCGCACTGGCCTGCCCCTCGACGCCCTCCGCGCCCACCCCCCTGACGCGCAGCCAGTAGTCGCCCGCCGCCGGCCTGGGCAGCGCGGCACGGGTCTCGCCGGCCTGGAGGCTGAGCGCCGAGGCAAAGCCGGGCTCGCTACTCAGTTCCAGCCTGTAGGCAGGTGCTTCGCCCTTCCAGCTCACCTGAATCGGGTCGCCCCCCGCCTCGATGACGACCTCGCGCGGCGCTTCGGGTGGCACGATGACCGTGCCGGCCGCACTCCAGGGCCCGACCTGGCCGTCGCCTTCGATGCCGCGCATATGCCAAAAATACTTCCCGGGCTTGAGCGCCAGAGCCAGACTGGTGGCCGCAGTTTCCTGCTTCAGGGGATCAACCAGATCCGCCGTAGCGCCCAACTCCAGGCCATAACGCACCGCACTACCCGCAGCACTCCAGGTCAGGCGCACCTGACCGTCGGCGGCGTTCACCCGTGCATCCGGCGGATTCGGCAGCGGCTGCACGCGGAAGGCGCGATGCGGACTCCAGGCGCGCGGCTTGCCGGCTGCATCCAGACTGGCCGCGCGCCAGTGCCAATCGCCTTCGACCAGGGTCTCGGCATGCGAGGTGACGGCAGGCAGACGGCGTTCGATCAGGCCATGGGTGAAATCCGGGGTCTGGGAGAATTGCAGCAAATAGCCCTGGGCTTCGGCGGGGGCATTCCAGGAACACACTACCTCGTTGCGGTAAACGCGCTCGCCCAGCGTCGGTGCTAGCAGGTCCGGCGGCAAGGGGCGCGCGGCCAGCACGAAGTCGTGATCGCGGCTCTCACCCTCCAGGCCGGCAGCGTCGATGCCGCGCAGACGCAACGTATAGCGGCCGTCGGCTGGAGCGTCCGTCCAGGCCACGCTGGGTGCGTCCGTGATGTCGTCCAGCAACACCAGGCCGGAGTCCGTCACCACCTGGGAACGGTAAGCGCGCGCCCCAGCCAGGGCTTGCCAGGAGAAGGCCAGGGGCAAGCGCTCGATGCGCGCCGGGAGGTCCGTATCGCCCGGCGCCGGCAGCAAGGGGCGCGGCGCCTGCGGCGGCTTGCCGGCTTCGGCTAGGGTGCCATAACCGCCCGCCACGCTCACTTCCCGACCCTGCGCCGCGATCGCGACCGCGCCTTGCAGCACCTCGTTGCGCAGACTCTTGCCATCCTCGGAAACATTCAGACGAAAATCCGTGCCACGTAGACCGGCCACCGCCACCGGCGTGTTTACCTTGAAGCCGCCGGCCGGGGCGAGTTGTTTCGAGGCATGGGCCTCCAGTCGCCCCCCTTCCAAGGACAGTTCGGTGGATACCATCCCGGTCTTGCCGTAGGCCGCCAGGCGGCCGAAGGAAAGCTTGCTGGAAGCCTGCTGCGTCAACACGCTGGCGTCGGCCAGGCGGTAGGCCACACTGCTGCGCGGCCCGGACAACACGGTCTCGCCGCCGTTGAGCTGGGTGCCCTGGGTGAGTGGCCGGAATGCGCCATCCCCGGACTTGTAACGGACATTGCCGCTGACTGCGGTGACCGTGACCGGCGCCGGCGTCACCTTGAGCAGTTCCACGGGAATTTTGATGCGGGTGTTCACCGGCAAGCGCTCAGGGATCGCCACATCGTTGACGGCCTGAACACGCGGCCAGTCGCGCAGGTTTTTCAGATAAGTCTGGCCGATCTGGGAGAGGGTATCGCCCGGGGCCGTCAGATAAAGCCAATCCGCCGCCTGCGCGGACAGCGAAAACAAGGCCGCGAACAACGTGGCGGACAATGTCGGGATGCGCATGGTATCTCCTGCCGGTAAGCTTCGACCGCGACTATATGAAATTCACGAGAAAAAGCCTAAGCATATCGGCACTCCGCTCACTCCCCCCGTCACTCGGGTCATGTTGCTGGGCGCGGGAGAACTGGGTAAGGAAGTAATCATCGCCTTGCAACGCATGGGCGTCGAGGTCATCGCGGTGGACCGCTACGATGGCAAACCGCTCCCAGACCTATGACCGATGGCAATGTCCTGGCGCGCAGGATTGATTCCGGGAAACCGCAGTTCGTGGCTCCAGAAATCGAGACCATCGCCACCGAAGCCATGATATTACAGGAGGTTTCCGGCCTGTTCCGGGTCATACCCGGTACCCGCAGCCTCCACCTCAGAGAGGACTTCCCCCCTTCCCCCGAGAGGATCAATCCCACCTACCCCCCTTTTCCAAAGGGGGGTAGGTGGCCTTATCCCCGTGAAATCCCTTCGGTGCGGACTGCCTCCCCCTTAGAAAAGGGAGACTGAGGGGGATTTCCTCCTCCTCTTGATCATTTTTATGAGTCCCGTTGGGCGGAATGCCGTTTATTCCGGCGACCAACCCCAACACCGCACCTACACCGCACCGAACCTCGCAGCCTGGTGAGCGACGGGGGGGGGGCGTGGAACCGTTTCAGGAATACGGCGGAATAAACGACATTCCGCCAAACGCTGGCTGCCATCCCCTGACCGACCCTGGACTCCCCGTGCCAGAGCCGCGATCTCCGTGAAGAACGCGGCTCTGGCGGCGGGGGTACTGGCAGAACACACAAGACGGAAGCCGTTGTTTTTGTTCGGTTTGGCGGTGGTGTTCCTGTTGCGGTTGGCCGCACGGGTGTTCCCGGAATTGTTGTTCCAAGAGCCACCACGCAGGACACGCTTTGGGACCGGTCAGGCTCTCGCTGTGGTGCCAAAAATCCACCTCGAAAGACGGGTGGGGGAGCAGTCTTGCCCGCGAATACTGTGACGCCAACCGACATTACCGCAATAAATCGCGGGCAAGCCCGCTCCCACAAAAAACCTCGGGGCTCCGCCCCCGAACCCCCGACTTCGTGCCTATGCCAACCGTTTCTGGCAAGGGGTAAAGGGATAAAGGAGCCAAGGATTAATTGGTCCTGGGAGAACGCACAACACGGAAGCCGACGTAGGCGACCACCCTGGCAGCGGAGTACCAGTGGCCGCTGGCATCACGAGTGATCCCTAAACTGTTGTTCCAGGAGCCACCACGCGGAACACGCTCGGAACACTTGTCATCGACACAATCCTGCATCCATTCCCACACATTACCGGACATGTCGTAAAGGCCATAGCCGTTAGGGCGTTTCTGGCCTACCGGGTGAGTTTTTTCACCCGAATTGTCCCCAAACCAGCCCAAGCCGTCCAGATCGTCGCCACCGCAGTAGGAGTGGTTTTCGCCGCCATCGCAAGCGTATTTCCATTCGCTCTCGGTGGGCGACCGGTATTGCTTGCCGCTCATCAGGTTGAGTTTGGTTAGGTACTGTTGCACATTGTCCCAAGTCACAGTTTCCACCGGGCAGTTATCGCCGCAGTCCTTGAAAAAGCTCGGATTGCTGCCCATCACTGCGCGCCATTGCGCCTGGGTCACCTCGTACTTGCCCATCTCGAAGTCCTTACCGGGGATAGCCACCATCTCCGGCTCGAAGGACGCGCGGGCACCCTTGTGTGCCCGTTTGAGTTTGTGTGCCGGCTGCGCCCGCTCGGCCCCGTCTGCCAGCCCTTGCACCTGTCGCTTCGCTTCTTCCGACCATTGACGGGCATGCGCACGCAATGTGTCCGCCTCGCTGTTGTAGGGATTGGCCTGCGGATAGGCCGCCAGGAAGCGTTCCCAGGCCTGGGTCTTCAGGTCCGGGCTGTCGGTCATGGCCGCCACCTTGGCATAGTCGGCCCGCATCCGCTCCTGCCAGGCCGACCAGTCGGCGCGGCGCTTGCCCTCGGCCTGGATGTCGTCCAGGGCAAGGCTACCCAGCTTCGGGGCATCCGGCCCCTGGGGCATGGGTTGCACAACGGGGGTGACCAGCCTGGGAGGAGTATCCAGCGCGAACACGAAGTCCCCCTTGTCCAGGTTGCGGTCCTGGATCTTGCCGTACTGCGGCGTCTGGGTCTGGTGGCTGTAGTTGGTGACCTTGTCCTCCAGGTAACTGCCTAGTTCGCTGCCGGTGACGTAGCCGTCGTGGTTGAGGTCGGCAGCCCCCTCCAGCGCGGCGACGAATTCCTTGCGAAAAATACTGATATCCGGCACCGGCTGATCGGCACCGCCCGAGGTGATGAACTGGCGCACCGGCTGGGTGGTCTTGAGCGCGATGGCTTCCGGAGCTGTGCGCATCTTGAAGAAGGCGCCAGAGAAGCAGGCATCGAACACGAACAAGGCGTGTTTGGAGCGTATCTGTTTCGCGTAGCCCTCCATGGCTTCCATGCTCAGGGCGCTCTCGATGAAGCCGCTCGAATCCCGTTCCGACAGGGGGGCATCCACCGGCACCAGGTAGCCCAGTTGCCGCTCGGCATCTGGCTTGAGGGTGTAGCCGTGGCCGGCGAAGTAGATCAGCAGGCGCGAGTCCTTCTTCTGGCCATGCAGGCTAACGAAATGCTTGATGGCACGGTCCAGCTTCTCGCCGGTAGGGTTCACTACCTTGATGACATCAAAGCCATGTTTCTCCAGCACCTTGGCCACCGCTTCCACGTCGCTCTTTACCCCAGGCAGCTTCGGCCAGCCGTTGTTGTAGTCGGATGCCCCGATGACCAGGGCATGGCTCTCGCCATAGAGTGCGACCGGCTGGGTTTCACCGGGGATGGACAAGGTGATGGGCTTAAGCCCACGGCTGTCCTCGGGCTTGTTGGCTGCCAGGACCGGCAACGCGATGAGCAGCCAGGCGACGATGAAGACGCGAGCGGTTCGTTGGAGGAAGATCATGGGGTTCACGGCAACCTGAAGAACGGTAGGGAGACTACCGATGTTAGCGTGAGCTCCGTAGGGCGGAATGCAGTTTATTCCGCCGCCCCCCCTTACCCGGTGCCATGTTGGGTTACGCCGACATGAAGACGTCACATGCATTTTTCCCCTCCGCGAGCAACCGGTATTCCCCGGTGAGCCTGAGCTTGGGCCCGCTGCGACCGAACATCTCCGCGCGCAGGGCATCCGCCAGGGCGGCTCCGAGAATGGAATCCACCGTTTGTTCCAGGGCGTCGCGTTGATTGCTCAGCTCCGTTTCCGTGGCCGGGATATCCTCGACCCGAAGACCCAGGGCGATGGCCACCATGCGGTGATCGGTAAAGGCGCGCAGGGTGGCGAGCTGGCGGGTGAGCAGGTCATGACGCGCCTTGCGGTCGCGGGTCGTGATCAGCGCCGCCGCCCCGGCCGCGAATTCCTTGCGTAGCGAGGCGAGTTTTTCCTGGTACAGATTGGCTGCGTTGCCCGCTTCCAGTAGTGCCTTCGCCCCCGCCGGCTCGTTGCCACCAGGTATATCGAGATACTGCAAGCCCAGCATGGGCAGGTCGGCTGCGGTGCGGTTCAGCACTCGTGAGCCACAATCCTGCACCTGGATCGCTGCGGCCAGGTCCGCCGCTGCCCGGCGACAGGCTTCGTCCGGGTTGGAGCCATAGCCAGTGCCTTCGAGCGCATGGGTACTGCCGCTGGCGAATAGCAGACACAGGGTGGCAATACGGAAGTGGGTGGAACGCATGCGTAGTTTCCAGTCAAAGTGAACAGAAAACCGCGCTCTTCATCGCGCGGCATCGATGACGTCCATTCCTCGCGGCAGCAAGGCGACCGGCGGCATAAAGTGGGAAATGGCTCGATTAGTCGAGTCTGCGCTCCTTGTCGTCGACAAGCTGGGATATTCAATGGTTAGCGTGATTGTCTACGAATTATCCCCCGTCCTGGGTCACCCGCATCTCCAACCTCATCAGAGGGGCCGTGTGCCGTCGCCTGGCAGGCATTTCTGGGAGTGGGTGGGAACAGTCTGTCATTCACGCACGGTCAGAACATCACGAGACAGTTCGACGAACCGGCTTGTGGTGAACGCACGAGCTACGGCTGCTACGGGACTGAGGGATCGAGGATCATGCCCCCCCCTCGGCAACCATGTCTGCGCTAGACAGACAGAGAAGGTACCGCATGACACAGCCTCAGAACCCAACCCGCGGCCCCGACCAGCGTTCAGGGATGGGTGCGGCGCGGGCGATCGCCTCGGCGGCTTCACACCAGCCATCACAAGCATTGCGCCCGGAGCGGCCGCGCCAGAAGTTGAGCAGGCGCTTGCTCCAGGCGTAGAAAGCGAAGAAGCGCAGTACCGCGCGACGCTGTTTCTCGGTCGGCGCCTGAGCGGCGCAGACCAGTTTGTCATCGGTCATGCCCCGGTCAGCCAGGATCACAGCCCCCCAGGCCAGGGTCCGGATGCGCGTACCTCGCGGCAGACGTGGCCCGAGCACCAGCGCATCCAGCAGATCGCCCTCCTGGCCCAGATATTTCGGCACGGAGCCGTAGTTGTAGGGACAAGACAAAGGGGAGAGGAAATCGATCTGGCCGGTGGAGCCGCGCTTCAAAAAACTGCCGCGCGGTATCTCGATGACCACCTCGACTTCGAGCGCTTGATTGCTCATGGGAACATGCCTGGCTGTTTGTCGGTCGCGGCGGAAACGCCTCTGACTTCCGAATAATAGAAAGGAGGCCTCCCCCCCGCAACAAAGGTGAAAATATCATCGTGCTAGAATGATCGGCTATTTTCTAACGGTTGCCCATTCATGTCCCGCACCCTCCGCAATATCGCCATCATCGCCCACGTCGACCATGGCAAGACCACGCTGGTCGACAAGCTCCTGCAACAGTCCGGTTCTTTCGCCGCTCACCAGCATCTGACCGAACGGATGATGGACTCCAACGATCTGGAGAAGGAACGCGGCATCACCATCCTGGCCAAGAACGCCTCGGTGGAATACGAGGGCGTACACATCAACATCGTCGACACCCCCGGACA
>CAISDD010000532.1 GCA_903883985.1 uncultured Pseudomonadota bacterium
GCCAGGGCGCCATACACGGCGGCGATGGTGACCAGACCGGGCACCACGGTGGCCAGCGCAATCCACAACGAAATACCGAGAAATGCCGCCATCGCCGTTCCTGCCGCCCTTCCGCCTTGCCCGTTGTGGAAGGGCGGAAATTACACCTTGTGGTAGACCTCCGCACCCTGTTTCACGAATTCCACCGACTTCACCTCCATGCCCTTCTCCAGGGCCTCGGTCTCGCTGATACCCTGCCTGGCGGCGAAGTCGCGCACATCCTGGGTGATCTTCATGGAGCAGAAATGCGGGCCGCACATGGAGCAGAAATGGGCCACCTTGGCGGACTCCTTGGGCAGGGTCTCGTCGTGGAAGCTCTTGGCCTTGTCCGGGTCCAGGCCCAGGTTGAACTGGTCGGCCCAGCGGAATTCGAAGCGCGCCTTGCTCAAGGCGTTATCGCGGATCTGGGCACCCGGATGGCCTTTCGCCAGGTCCGCCGCGTGGGCCGCCAGCTTGTAGGTGATGATGCCTTCCTTGACGTCGTTCTTGTCGGGCAGCCCCAGGTGTTCCTTGGGTGTAACGTAGCAGAGCATGGCTGTGCCATACCAGCCGATCATGGCCGCACCGATGCCGCTGGTGATATGGTCGTAGCCGGGGGCAATGTCGGTGGTGAGCGGCCCCAGGGTGTAGAAAGGCGCTTCGTCGCACCAGTCCAGTTGCAGGTCCATGTTTTCCTTGATGAGATGCATGGGCACGTGCCCCGGACCCTCGATCATCACCTGCACGTCGTGTTTCCAGGCCACTTGCGTGAGTTCGCCCAGGGTCTTCAGTTCGCCCAGTTGCGCCTCGTCGTTGGCATCATAAATGGAACCCGGGCGCAGGCCGTCGCCCAAGCTGAAGGCCACGTCGTAGGCCTTCATGATTTCGCAGATGTCCTCAAAATGGGTATAGAGGAAGCTTTCCTTGTGATGCGCCAGACACCACTTGGCCATGATGGAGCCACCTCTGGAGACGATGCCGGTCATGCGGTTGGCGGTCATGGGTACGTAGCGCAGCAAGACGCCGGCGTGGATGGTGAAGTAATCGACGCCTTGTTCCGCCTGTTCGATCAGGGTGTCACGAAACATCTCCCAGGTAAGCTCCTCGGCTCGGCCATCGACCTTCTCCAGCGCCTGGTAGATCGGTACGGTGCCGATGGGCACCGGCGAGTTGCGGATGATCCACTCACGGGTCTCATGGATGTTCTTGCCGGTGGACAGGTCCATCACCGTGTCGCCGCCCCAGCGGATGGACCAGGTCATCTTGTCCACTTCCTCATTGATGGAGGAGCCCAGGGCCGAGTTGCCGATATTGGCGTTGATTTTTACCAGGAAGTTGCGGCCGATGATCATCGGCTCGGCCTCCGGGTGGTTGATGTTGGCGGGAATGATGGCGCGACCCCGAGCGACTTCGGCTCGCACGAATTCCGGCGTGATTTCATTCGGGATGGAAGCCCCGAAGTTCTGGCCGGGATGCTGCCGCCCCATCAGCCGGGCCAGCTTTTCCCCCTGAGGGCCAGCTTTGCGCAGGTTTTCCAGATACACCTCACGCTGCATGTTTTCCCGGATGGCGATGTATTCCATCTCCGGCGTGATGACGCCTTGCCTTGCATAATGCATCTGGCTGACGTTGCAACCAGCCCTGGCGCGGCGCGGCAGGCGTGCCAGGCCGGTGAAGCGCAGGCCGGCCAAGGTGGCCATTTCGCTTGCCAAATCCGCTCGTTCCTTGCTGTAGGCCGAAGACAGACCGGGCAAGGTCTCTGTGTCGCCGCGCGCGACGATCCAGGGTTCGCGCAGCGCCGGCAGACCCTGGCGGATGTCGATCTGCACCTCCGGGTCGCTGTAGGGGCCGGAGCAGTCGTAGACATAGATGGGGGGGTTCTTCTCCCCTCCCATGCCCGTCGGCGTGTCGGCCTGGAAAATCTCGCGCATCGGCACCCGGATGTCCGGGCGCGAACCTTCGACGTAGATCTTGCGCGAGTTTGGCAGCGGCCCGATAGCGGCCGCATCGACCTGGGCATCGACGGCGGTAAAAGTAACGGTTTTGGGTAGTGCTGCGTTCATGAAGCGCTCCAACAAGAATAAACACAGGGAGCGCAGGCCGGGCCTAGACGCTTCCCTGCACCGGTGCGACCCGGATCAGGTTCCAAGGGTGTGATCTCAGCCGTCGGTGACGGCACCCCTAACGTGTGGTCGGAAACTAGCCGAAAGCGGGCGGTAAAACAACCATTTCGGCGGTAGGTCGGGATGTGTAACGCAGACTTCCAGCCTGCGTTTTTCAAACAAGCAGGCTGGAAGCCTGCGCTACACGGGACTAAGCCCGCCGCTGGATCGCCTCGACGCAAGCCTCGCCCATGCCAGCGGGGCTGGAAGCCACCACCACGCCGGCAGCCTCCAGGGCTGCGATCTTTTCCCTCGCCGTGCCCTTGCCGCCGGCGATGATGGCGCCGGCGTGGCCCATGCGCTTGCCCGGCGGTGCGGTCTGGCCGGCGATGTAAGCCGCGACGGGTTTGGTCACGTGAGCCTTGATGTATTCCGCCGCCTCTTCCTCGCGGCTGCCACCGATCTCGCCCACCAGGATGATGGCTTCGGTTTCTGGATCGGCCTGGAATAGCTCCAGGCAGTCGATGAAATCCAGCCCCTTGATCGGGTCGCCGCCAATGCCGACGCACGTACTCTGGCCCAGACCGAGACGGGTGGTCTGGAACACGGCTTCATAGGTCAAGGTGCCGGAACGCGAGACGATGCCAACGCGGCCGCGCAGGTGGATGAAGCCGGGCATGATGCCGATCTTGCATGCGTCCGGGGTGATGATGCCCGGGCAGTTGGGGCCGATCAACACCGCGCCGCTGGCCCGCAACGCCGCCTTGACGTTGATCATGTCGCGCACCGGAATACCCTCGGTGATGCAGACGATGACGCGTATGCCCGCGTCCGCCGCTTCCAGGATGCCATCCGCGGCGAAAGCTGCGGGCACGTAGATCACGGAGGCATCGGCAGCGGTTTCCCTCACCGCCTCCTTCACTGTGTTGAACACCGGGCGGTCGAGGTGAGTCTGCCCGCCCTTGCCGGGCGTGACGCCGCCCACCAGCTTGGTGCCGTAGGCAATCGCCTGTTCCGAGTGGAAAGTGCCCTGGCGGCCCGTATAGCCCTGACAGATCACCCTGGTGTTCCGGTCGACGAGGATGCTCATGGTTTCAGGCCTCGAATTCGTTCTTGGCGACGCCGGATTGGCGAATGATGGACTGCAAGGTGCCGATACGCAGTTCGGCGTGGTCCGGCACAGGCACGGTAATCGTGCCGTTGTAATCGCGTTTTTGCATGACGATGTGGCTGTCCTTTTGACGCACCTGGATGAAGCCGTACCGTGCCAGGATGGCACAAACCTCCCGGCCCGAGAGGACGCACAACTTAAGCAAACGCAACCTCCAGTTGGGTGATGTAAACCTCGCCGTGCAGCCTGCTGTTGATTTCTTCGTTGCCTGCGCACTCGAGAAACAACTCGATGGCCTCCCGCAAATGATCCCTGGCCTCTGAAACCGTATCACCCTGGCTGGCAATATCCAGTTCCGGGCAAAGGGAAACGAAGCCATCGCCTTCGCGTTCGATTACAGCGGTGAAATTCATGAGTTTTCTCCGGTGGCTTGTACCGCCTGGCGCGCCGCATCATCCAGGTCATTGCAGGCGATGATGGGCAAGCCAAGAGCGGCCACCGCGTCCGCCAGCATCTTGCGGCCCAGTTCCACATTGGTGCCTTCCAGGCGCACCACCACGGGGAGGGTGATGCCAACATCCTTCACCGCGTCGATCACGCCCTGGGCGATAATGTCGCAGCGCATGATGCCACCAAAGATGTTGATGAGCACCGCCTTCACGTTGGCATCGGCCAGGATGATCTTGAACGCTCGGGCAACGGTGGCCGCCGTTGCGCCTCCGCCTACGTCGAGGAAGTTGGCGGGCATGCCCCCGGAGAGTTTGATCAGATCCATGGTGGCCATCGCCAGCCCCGCGCCGTTGACCATGCAGCCGATGTTGCCGGAGAGCGCGATGTAGTTGACGTCGTGCGCGAGCGCCTCGGCTTCCTTGGGGTCGATCTGGCTGGCATCGAGTTTTTCTGCAAGCGCCTTCTGCCGATACAGCGCATTGGCCTCCACGCTCATCTTGCAGTCTAGCGGCACGATGCACCCGTCAGCGGTCACGATCAGCGGATTGATCTCCAGCAAGTCCAGGTCTTTTTCCAGGAATACACGGTATAAGGTCTTCACCAGCTTAACGAAGGTGAAGACCTGCTCACCGACCAACCCCAGGCCAAAGGCCAGGTTGCGACCCTGGTAGTCCATCAGGCCGGTGACCGGATTGACCCATTCCCTGAGTATTTTCTCCGGCTCGGTGCGCGCGACCTCCTCGATTTCCATGCCACCCGCGCTGGATGCGACCAGAGCGATGCGTTCGGCAGCGCGATCCACCGTGATCGAGAGGTACAGCTCGCGGGCGATGCTCAGGGTTTCCTCGATCAGGAGTTGCTTCACCGGCTGACCGTCGGGCGCGTTCTGGTGGGTGATGAGGCGGCTGCCCAACAGGGCGTTCGCGGCGGCGGCGAGTTCATCCTGGGTGCGGCACAGCTTGACGCCACCGGCCTTGCCGCGCCCGCCGGCATGTATCTGCGCCTTGACGACGAGCGGTAGGCCCCCGAGTTCGGCGGTAGCGGCCGGGCATTGGTCGGCGGAGGTAATGACCACGCCGCGCGGGGTAGTGAGGCCGAACTCGCGCAACACCGCTTTGGCCTGGTATTCGAGAAGGTTCATGAGGGGGTCCGGTAAGGGTTGCCGGGAAAGCCGGTCAGGCGGCCCATTCTGCCAGCGTCGCGCGCAGTTGCGCTACTTCCTGCTCCAGACGCGTGACACGCTCTTCCAGCGCACTCGCGGCAATGGGTACGTTGACGAACCCCATACCGGGCATTTCCGGGGAATATGCCGGCTCGCCACAGAGCAGATGCACCCAACGAGGCTCCCGCGCGCCGGACTGGCGCGGCAACTTCAGCGCCAGTGCACCCGCCTCGCGGCCGGCCAGTTCTTCCAGATACGCCTCCACCGCGGAGGCATCGGCAAAGTGGTACAGGCGCTCGCAATGGGCGCGCAATTCGCTGGCGGTTTGCGGACCGCGCAGGATCAACACCGCCAGCAGATCGACGGAGGCACCCGGCAGGCCATAAACCTTGGCGAAATTGTGCGCATAGCGCAGCACCCGGCCGGATGCGCCATAACTTTCCATGATAAGGGTGCGACCACGCAGCTCCTCCAGCGTTGCCTGCACCTCGGCGTCATCCAGCGTCATCACCGGCTCGCGCGAGGTCTTCTGGTTGCAGCCGGCGGTCAGGCTGTTGACAGTGAGCGGATAGGCATCGGGAGTGAGCTTCGCCTTCTCGATAAGTACGCCCAGGACGCGGGCTTCTACGGCGGACAGAAAATTCAATGGAAGCTCCTCTCGACCAGGACGACATCGACCACGCGCCGCCCGAGGAGCCAGATATGGCCGGACTGACGGTCGTCTCCCTGGGTGGAATATTCGAAGGCAAACTCGCGGTAGAAACTGGCCCGCTGCATGTCATCGCGGCGCAACCTGAGGCGGCGCAGGGCCACGCTGGCATCGAGAAATTGCACGCCGGCGCGCTCGCAGGCCAGGCGCGCAGAGTCCAGCGCAATCTCGCGCTTCTGCAAGCCATCCCACCAGAACCACGCCAGCGCGGCCAGCAGGAGCAGGAGCAGGACCTCCGGACTCATGCGACGAACCGATCCGGCGCCACCTTGATGGGTGGCAGCAGCAGGGCGCAGACCGGCTCCCTGCGCCCACGCCAGGGCCGCTCGCCGTAGGGCTGCGCATGATCGGGTTGCACATGATCGGGTTGCACGCGCTCAACCGGCTCCCGCTGGGCTCGCGCTGCCTGATACGGCACCGCCACGGGACGCATCACCTCGATTACGGGCAAGGGGGTCTCGGCCAGGTCGCGGTTAACGAATTTTCGGATGGCCACCAGCAAACGGTCTTCCTCGGGCGACGCCAGGGAAATGGCCAGTCCGGAAGTGCCGGCGCGGCCGGTGCGGCCGATGCGGTGGATATAGTCCTCCGGCGCGTAGGGCAATTCGTAGTTGACCACACAGGGCAGTTCGACGATGTCGATACCGCGCGCGGCGATGTCGGTGGCCACCAACAGTTGCACCTTGCCCTGTTTGAAGCCGTCGAGCGCAGCCAGGCGTTCCACCTGTGCCTTGTCGCCGTGGATGATGCCGGTGGGCACGCCGCGCTTTTGCAGTTGCCGGCCGAGTTTGTCTGCGGCGATCTTGGTGCGGGTGAACACCAGTGCCTGGCCGATCTCCCGCGCCTTCAAGCAGCGCAGCAGCGCGTCCAGCTTGGCCACTTCCTCCACCCGATGTACTACCTGCTCGACCAGTTCTGTCGCGGAGTTGCGGCGGGCGACTTCGACTTTCAACGGGTGCTGCAGAAAGCTGTTCGCCAGGCCGACGATGCTGTCATCGAAAGTGGCCGAAAACAGCAGGGTCTGCCGCTTGGTCGGCAGCAGGTTGAGGATGCGCTTCAAGTCTGGCAGGAAGCCCATGTCCAACATGCGATCGGCTTCGTCCAGTACCAGGAACTGCACCTGCGAAAGCTGCGCCATGCGGTTCGTGGCATGGTCGAGTAGGCGGCCCGGGGTGGCGACCAGGATTTCCACGCCGGCGCGCAAGGCGGCTTCCTGGGGTTTCATGTCGACGCCACCGAACACCACCGTACTGCGCAGCGGCAGATACTTGTTGTAGCTGGCCACGCTGTCATGCACCTGGATCGCCAGCTCTCGCGTCGGCGTGAGCACCAGGGCGCGCACCGGATGCCGCGCCGGCGAAGCGCTGGTATTGGCGTGCGCAATCATCTTCTGCAACAAGGGCAAGGCGAAGGCGGCGGTCTTGCCGGTTCCGGTCTGCGCCTGCGCCATCAGATCGCGCCCGACCAGCACCAGGGGAATGGCCTGTTTCTGGATGGGAGTGGGAATGCTGTAACCCATGTCATCAAGGGCCCGCAGAATCTCTGGGGCTAGCCCCAGTTCCGCGAAGGTGGTTGCGACTTCCAGAGCCGCTGCGGTGTTTTCGCCTACTTCCATCAGATATCTCGCCAGTCCAGTCCCGTTTCCTGGTCGGCCACGCCGATCCAGGCATCATCACAGCCCAAGGCGCCTGCCAGAGCGGTACGCGCCAGCTCCGGCGCATTGTTGCGTTCCGACAAGTGCGCCGCCACCACATGGGTGAGGCCCGTTCCGCCGACGCGGCCAAGCAAGGCCGCCGCCGCCGTATTGTCCAGGTGGCCGTAAGGGCCAAGGATGCGCCGCTTCAGCGCCGCAGGATCATTTCCCGCTTGCAGCAGGCCCAGGTCGTGATTGCACTCCAGCGCCAGTGCAGAACAGTCGCCTAACGCCGCTTCGATCTGCGGCGTCACGTGGCCCGCGTCGGTGAGCAGGCCGAAACGGCGGACACCGTCGAAGAAGGTGAAATGCACCGGTTCGCGCGCATCGTGAGGCACAGGGTAAGGCGCAATTTCCAGGTCGCCCAGGGCAAACACATCCTGCCCGGAGAGGATATTTGCCGAAACCGGCGCCGCCCCCTGCGCCTCCAGCATGGCGTGGCTGCCTAGGCTTAGCCAAACGGGACAACGCGCCATGGCGGCCAGTCTGGCCACGCCACGGCCGTGATCGCTGTGTTCATGCGTCACCAGGATGGCACCCAGGTTTTCCGCGGCCAAGCCTAATCGCGCCAGGCGCCGCGTCGCTTCACGCGGACCGAAGCCACAGTCCACCAGGACCGTAGTCAGGCCCGCTTGCACCACCCAGGCATTGCCTTTGCTGCCGCTGCCCAGGCTGGCAAAGCGAAAGCCCGCCACTATTTCAACTGCTCGTAGAGCAGACTGAGGATGCGGCCGCCGGTTTCGTTATTGGCCGGCTTGCCGTCTTCCATGTAAACGCCGACGCTGGTCAGTTCACCGCCGGCTTTGAGCCTAACCTGATACTTCAAGGCCTTCGCCTTGGCATCGTCGCCGCTCCAGAAAGCCAGTTTGGACAGGAAACTCTTGTCCTTTTTGGTGTTGGCATCGGGGTCCGCATAGCGCACATAGTAGATACCGCCGGCACGGTCGCGATCTTCCACCGCGAAACCGATGCGATCCAGGGCCAGGCCGACGCGACGCCAGGCACGATCGAAGGCGTCCGGGATGGTCAAACTGGCGGTGCCGTCGGAGCTCTTGCCCAGGGTGACGCGCGGCGGCGCGGCCTTCTCGGCGATCAGGACCTTGGCGCGCGACTCCTCGATGCCGAAACGCAGCATCAAACGACGCAACATTTCGGCTTCCAGTTCCGGATCGGAGGGACGTGGCTGCCACATGGTGCGCCCCTGGCCCTGATCGCTTCCGCCCTGGGTGCCTTCAAACACCTCGACCATGCCACGATGGCTGACATAGATTTCGGTAGCATTCGAGCCGGCAGTCGATTCCAGGCGGGTACGGAACTTGTCGCGCTCCCCCGTGGAATAGAGGTTGTCCATCGCCTTGCCGATCCACTTGCGGATGCCCTCCTGGGGAACCTTGGAACGGTTTTCCGCCCAATCGGTTTCCAGCACGCCGGTATCGGGCTGTTCCAGCGTGATGATGAAACCATTCTCCTGCCAGAAATCCTTGATCACCGACCACACTTCGGCGGCGGGAGCCTGCACCAGCAACCAGCGCTGAGTGCCGGCGCGCTCTATGCTCGCGCGGTCGACCCTGGGCAGCAGTGCCTGCTCCCCGGCAGCCTTGGGTTTGTCAGCACGCGCTTTGTCGTAGGCCGAGAAGGTCGCACTACCGGCCGGGTTTACGTCCGGCACGGCATATCGGTTGTCCGAGGCGGGAACGACCAGGTCTGGTGGCACTTCCAGGGTCGGCAACCGAGCCCCGCCCAGCGACTTGTAGTCGATCTTTTTCTCTTCAAACACGGAACAACCGCTGGCGGCGAGGGCCAGGAGGACAAAAACCACAGGGTGACGCATGACGGGGAGTCTCACAGGGAACCGGCTTCCTTCAGGGCGCGGCGCACGGTGTCGTGATGCGGCGCGGACAAGGGGACAAGGGGGAGGCGAATAGCGGATTCGATACGCCCCATTTCGGCCAGCGCCCACTTCACGGGAATGGGGTTGGCTTCCACGAATAAATTCTGATGCAGGCCGAGCAGGCCATAATTGATTTCACGGGCGCGCACCAGATTGCCCGCCAGGTGAGCCGCCATCGCGGTCACGCACATCTCGTGCATCAGTCGCGGCGCCACGTTGGCCGTGACCGAGATTACCCCCTTCGCCCCCAGCAGCATGAGCACCATGCCACTGGCATCGTCGCCACTGTAAACGGCGAAGGAGGCGGGCGCGCGCTGGATCAGATCGGATCCGCGCTCGAT
The DNA here is from genome assembly GCA_903883985.1 of uncultured Pseudomonadota bacterium. GTDB lineage: Bacteria > Pseudomonadota > Gammaproteobacteria > Burkholderiales > Thiobacillaceae > PFJX01. Next base: position 9,478 of record CAISDD010000532.1, read on the forward strand.
GTTGCCGGTGGCATCCTTGATCCCGATCACGCCGGGCACGGCCCCCAGGCGCAAAGCGGTGTCGTTCGAGATGTCCGCGACGGTGCGCCCCGGGACGTTGTAGAGGATCAGCGGCAGATCGCTCGACTGGGCAATGGCCTTGAAGTGTTGGTACAAGCCTTCCTGGGTCGGCTTGTTGTAATAGGGCGCCACGGACAAGCCCGCAGCCGCACCCGCAGCCTTGGCGCAGCGGGTCAGCGCGATCGCTTCGCTGGTCGAATTCGCACCGGTGCCGGCAATCACCGGGACGCGCCCGGCCGCCTGCTCGACTGCGATACGGATCAGCAGGCAGTGTTCCTCGGCATCCACCGTGGGCGATTCTCCCGTGGTGCCGACGATGACCAAGCCATCCGTGCCCTGCTCGATATGCCAATCGATGAGCGCCCGGAAACGGGGCAGATCCAGGCTGCCATCGGCCAGCATGGGAGTAACGAGTGCGACGAGACTGCCGGTAAACATGGCTGTAGGGAATCGGAGAAAGCGGCGATTTTAGCCGAAACTCGGTACTTTCATGACTACCTGGGAGCAAAGACCTGCAATCTCCCATCCACCTGCGTGCAGGCGCGGCGCCCGGACCCGGTATTGAACCGGGAACTCATTTTCCGCCCACACCGCGCATGGCGGCCACCCCGGCTTCGATCGCCTGCGACCAGATACCGTCCAGTTGCGCGGGCAGGTAGGCCAGGGTGAGGTAGAGCACGAGGAATCCCGCGCCCAATGTGAGCGGAAAGCCAACGGCAAAGATGTTCAGTTGCGGCGCAGCACGCGACATCATACCGATGGTGAGGTTGGTGGCCAGGAGTGCCGCGGTCACCGGCAGGGCGATATGCAAGCCGGTGGAGAATATTGTGCCGCCCCAGTGCAGCATGGTGACGAAGCCTCGCGTAGTCAGTGTGCTGCCGATCGGCACATCGATAAAACTCTGCGCCAGAGCGGCGATGACCAGATGATGGCCATTGAAGGCAAACAGGATCAGGGCAGTACTGAGCACCAGGAATTGCGAGACCACCGGGGTCTGCGCTCCGTTGATCGGGTCGAACAGGGTGGCGAAGGAGAGTCCCATCTGCATGCCCATGAGGCTCCCGGCCACTTCGATGATGGCGAAGACGACGCGCAAGGAAAAGCCCAACACCACGCCGATCGCGATCTGCTGCAACAGCAGCAGCAACCCGTCACCCGAGACCAGGGCCACAGGGGCCGTGAGCGGCAAGATGGGGGCAACGGCCATGGTCAGGACAAATCCCAGCATCGTCCGCACCCGCATGGGAATCTCCCTGTTGCCCAGCATCGGATCGACGGCCAGCCAGGCAAGGATACGTACCATAGGGAAGAAGAACTGGGCCAGCAGCGCGTCCAGATCGACGCTGGACAAGGTCAGCATTATCCGACCAGGGTGGGAATGCTGCCGAACAGGCGAGCGACGTAGTCCACCAGCAACTGCACCGCCCAGGGCCCGGTGACTACCAGCACCACGAACATCACCAACAGCGTGGGGATAAAGGAAAGCGTCATTTCGTTGATCAGGGTGGCCGCCTGAAAAACGC
>CAISDD010000533.1 GCA_903883985.1 uncultured Pseudomonadota bacterium
CATAGACCCTGGGCAGAGATCCACGCGGGAACTCCATGTCTACCACCGCGCCGATGATCTGTACGATTTTTCCTTCGGTCATGGCATTCATTCCTAGCTAGTTCGAATCTGTTAAACGGCGGACGCGCCCGCGACGATTTCTGAAATTTCCTGGGTGATCGCCGCCTGGCGGGTCTTGTTGTAGACCAGCTTGAGTTCGTCGACGACGGTCTTTGCGTTGTCCGAAGCGGATTTCATCGCAACCATCCGGGCGGACTGTTCGCACGCCAGGTTTTCTGCGACCGCCTGGTAAATCAGCGCCTCGATGTAGCGCACCATCAGACTGTCCACTACCCCGCGTGCTTCAGGCTCGTAGATATAGTCCCAGTGGTGCTTGTCTCGCAGGCCGGGGTCTTCCGCGCTAAGCGGGAGCAGTTGCACCAGCACCGGTTCCTGTTTCATGGTCGAAATGAAGCGGCTGTAGACCAGGTGTAACGCGTCAATGCGACCTTCCTTGTAGGCGTCCAGCATGACCTGAACCGGGCCGATGAGTCGCTCCAGGTGAGGAGTGTCGCCGAGCCCGGTGACTTGCGAGGCGATATTGGCACCAAGCCGCTGCATGAAGCCCAGACCCTTGTTGCCGATCGCGCAGACATCCACCCCAATTTTCTTCTCTTCCCAGACCTTGAGTTGGTTCAGCGTCATGCGCAAGGCATTGGTATTGAGGCCGCCGCACAAGCCCTTGTCGGTGGTGACCAGTATGATGCCTATGCGCTTGATGGTTTCACGTGAAACCACGAAGGGGTGGATGTACTCGGGGTGGGCCAGACTGAAGTGCGCCGCAACGTTGGCGATTTTCTCGGCGTAGGGGCGAGCACTCCGCATCCGCTCCTGGGCCCTGCGCATCTTTGCGCCGGCGACCATCTCCATGGCGCGGGTGATCTTGCGAGTGTTCTCCACACTCTTGATCTTGCTGCGTATTTCCTTGCCGGCTGCCATGTTCTATTTGTCCTCAGAAAGCCGCGCTGGACTTGAAATCCTCGATGGCCGCGGCGAGTTGCATCTCGGCTTCGCTGTCGAGGTCGCCCGTATCCTGAATCCTGTCGATAACGGCGGCGTGCTTTCCCTTCATAAAAGATTGCAACGAGGCTTCGAATGCCAGCGCGCGGCCAACCGTCACGTCATCCATGTAGCCACGGTTGACGGCGAACAGCGTAACGGCCATTTCGGCGACGTTCATCGGCGAATACTGGAATTGCTTCATCAATTCAGTGACCAACTTGCCCCGCTCCAACTGCTTGCGAGTGGTTTCATCGAGGTCGGAAGCAAACTGGGCAAAGGCCGCCAACTCGCGATATTGCGCCAGCGCCAGGCGGATACCCCCGCCCAGCTTCTTGATCACCTTGGTCTGCGCTGCGCCGCCGACGCGCGACACGGACAGTCCGGCATTGATTGCGGGCCGGATACCGGCATTGAAAAGATCTGATTCCAAAAAGATCTGGCCATCGGTAATCGAGATTACGTTGGTCGGCACAAAGGCGGAAACATCGCCCGCCTGGGTCTCGATGATGGGCAGAGCAGTGAGCGAGCCGGTCCGGCCCTTGACACCGGATATCCTCTCGACGTACGCAGCGTTGACTCGTGCGGAACGCTCCAGCAGACGCGAGTGTAGATAAAATACATCGCCGGGGTAGGCTTCGCGGCCCGGTGGGCGACGCAGCAACAGGGAAATTTGGCGGTACGCCCAGGCCTGCTTGGTCAGATCGTCATAAACGATCAAGGCGTCGCGGCCGGAATCGCGAAAGAATTCGCCCATGGTGCAGCCGGCATAGGGGGCCAGGAACTGCATCGCGGCAGGGTCTGAGGCCGTGGCGGCAACAACAATGGTATGCGCCATTGCACCGTGTTCTTCCAGCTTGCGCACCACGTTAGCGATGGATGATGCCTTCTGCCCGACGGCAACATAGACACAGAGTACGCCAGTACCTTTTTGGTTGATGATCGCGTCGATGGCTACGGCGGTCTTGCCGGTCTGGCGGTCGCCGATGATCAGCTCGCGCTGACCACGGCCAACAGGCACCATCGCATCGATCGCCTTGAGGCCGGTCTGCATCGGCTGCGACACGGACTGTCGCGAGATCACCCCGGGTGCGATCCTCTCGATCGGCGAGGTGAGTGTGGTATTCACCGGTCCCTTGGCGTCGATCGGCTGGCCTAGTCCATTCACCACGCGGCCGAGCAGCGCGTCACCCACCGGAACCTCGAGGATCCGGCCGGTGCACTTGACGATGTCGCCCTCGGAAATATGCTCGTACTCGCCCAGAACCACTGCACCGACGGAGTCGCGTTCCAGATTCAACGCCATGCCGAAGGTGTTCCCAGGGAATTCAAGCATTTCCCCCTGCATGACCTCGGCCAAACCGTGTACGCGCACGATGCCATCAGTCACGGAGACCACGGTCCCCTGGGTTCGAAGTTCGGAACCTGCATCCAGATTCTGAATGCGGCTCTTGATCAGCTCACTGATTTCGGAAGGATTGAGTTGCATGTGAACTCCAGATAATTATGCGTGCAGGGCGACGGCCAGGCTTTGCAGCCCGCCGCGCACCGAAGAATCCATGACTTCATCGCCCACCTGAATCACCACGCCACCGATCAGTTCGGCGTCAGTGGACTGGGTCGCGTTGACCTTGCGGGAAAGCCTGGCTTCCAATCGGGAAACCAGTCCCTCCATCTGGCCATCGCTCAAGGCGTAGGCCGTGGTAATGTGCGCGGTCAACTCGCCTTCCTGTGTGGCCTTGAGTACCTCGAACTGGATAACGATCTCCGGCAACAAGGATAAGCGCTTGTTCTCGACCAGCAGACGCGCCAGGTTTGCGCCCTCGACACCCAGCTTGTCGCCACACACGGCCAGCACCACCCCGACGATGGACTCCATGGCAATTCCCGGATTTCCTGCAAGCTCGCGAAGCTGCGCATCGTCTGCCACCCGGGCCAACAGTGACAGACGCTCAGACCACGTGCTCCAGGCGCTGCCTGCGGCGGCCAGTTTGCTCACGGCTTCGGCGTAAGGCCGGGCTAGGGTTGCTCGTTCCATCTCATCATCCTTGCGGTTTTGACAGGCACTCAAAGCTCATTCTTGATCGCCTCGAGCAATTCGGCGTGAACCTGAGCGTTGATTTCCCGGCGCAGCAGCTTTGCTGCACCGGCAACCACCAGTGAGGCAACTTCACCACGCAGTGCTTCGCGAGCCCGGTGCGTCTCTTGCTCGATCTCTGCCTTGGCTACTAGAACCATGCGGTCTCCCTCGATCTTGGCCATGCCCTTGGCCTCTTCGACCAACTGAGTGCCACGCTTTTCCGCCTGGGCTATGATCTCCGCAGCCTTGATCTTGCCCTCATGCAGAGTCACTTTGGCGCGTTTGGCTGCCAGTTCCAGTTCGTGTTTGCCACGATCACCAGCCGCTAGGCCATCGGCGATAAATTTCTTGCGGGCCTCCAACGCAGTCATGATCGGTGGCCACACGAATTTCATGCAGAACCACACGAACATGGCGAAGGTAATGGACTGCCCGATCAAGGTCATATTGATATTCATGACCGCTCCTCCTGTCGCGTTGATAGATCAGGCTGCGACCGCGAAAAGCACGTACATCGCCAGACCGACTGCGATCATCGGCACGGCATCGACCAGGCCCATGACGATGAAGAACTGCGTGCGCAGCATGGGAATCAGCTCGGGCTGGCGAGCCGCACCTTCAAGGAAGCGGCCACCAAGGATGCCGATACCGATAGAGGCGCCGAGAGCGCCCAGACCCATCATGATGGCGCCAGCGATGAACAAGAGAGCTTGTACTTCAGTCATGTTTTTCTCCTAGAGACAATTCAGAAAGCAAAATCAGTGATGTTCTTGGTGCGCCATGTCGAGATAGACGATGGTGAGCGTCATGAATATAAAGGCCTGCAAGGTAATGATCAAAATGTGGAAAACCGCCCAGGCCCATTGCAGCACACCGCCGGTGAGCATCATGACCGACCCGCCGGAGAACATGATGGCGATCAGGATGAAGATCATCTCGCCTGCATACATATTGCCGAACAGACGCAGCGCAAGCGAGACGGGTTTGGCGATCAGGTTGACCCCTTCCAACAGCAGGTTGGCGGGCACGCCCCATTTTCCGAAGGGTTGCAGGGTCAGTTCGCCAACGAAGCCGCCCAAGCCTTTCATTTTCACGCTGTAGTAGAGCACCAGGGCGAATACGGTCAGCGACATGCCAAAAGTGGCGTTCGGGTCGGTGGAGACGACCACTTTCATGAAGGGCAGGCCGGCGAGTCCCGCCAGTCTAGGCAACCAGTCGATGGGCAGCAAGTCCATGGCGTTCATCAGAAAAATCCAGATGAAAATGGTCAACGCCAGGGGTGCGACCATGGGATTGCGAGCGGTAAAAGAACCCTTGACGCTAGAATCGACGAACTCGACAACCCATTCGACGAAGTTAACCCAGCCGCCAGGGACGACGTTCGCTGCGGATTTCGTTGCCAGGACCGAGGCCCTGTGAAAGAAGAACAGGAAGAGTGCGCCCAGCAGAATGGAGAAACCCATGGTATCTACGTTGACCGCCATGAAGCCCATGTCTTTGGCTTCCCTTGCCGTATGCGCCAGGGTCCAGGTACCGACAGAGAGCGTCTCGCCATCGCCGCGCTGATAGCCAGGAGGCAGCTGCCCGAACGTCAGGTTCTGCAAGTGGTGCTTGATGTATTCCGTCGAGGTGTGCGCTTCCGCGGACATGGCTCTAACCCGTCAATTCGCCCGGAGGCGTTAATCTATCTTCAGGGCAAGCATGGCGAACATCCACGCAAACTGCCCCACGATGAATCCCAGCAACAGCGGCAACGGCTCCAGCCTAAAACCGGCCAACCCTGTCGCCAGCATGGTTCCGACCAAAATAAAACGTTCCAGACTGGAACGGTGAAACTGCCTCAGGTGACGCCCAACATCTGCATGGTACGCATGCCGACCACGGAACCAGCGTCTCAGCAGCATACCGATATTTGCCAAGGCTGTAACGCCACCATACAAAGCCGCCCACGCAAATTCCGACCCCTGCAAGTGCCACGCGAGTATAGCCGTAGTCACGACCAGCGCGCCCTGCAAGACGTATGCGCGTAACATTAGCCAAGCATCATATAAGAATATGAGCACCTCATGCAATCATCGAAGCGTTTGATGACACAGGCTGCGACCTCAGTGTATCCGAGCGAGCAGTTCATCGAGTTGCTCCAGACTGGCGAAGTCGATGCCGAGGCGCCCCGCTCCCTTGCGATTGGCGCTGATATGAACGCTTGCACCCAATTTTTCCGAAAGTTCTTCTTCCAGCCGGGTGACATCGCGATCCCTGTTTGCCTCTTTTTTTTCCTGTGGCTTGAGCGCTCGCCCCACCAGACGCTCCGTATCCCGCACAGATAATCCGCGCTTCACCACCTCGTGCGCGGAATCGACCTGCTTGGCGTGTGTCAGTGCCAGCAATGCCCGGGCATGACCCATATCCAACTCACCATTCATCAACAGAGACTGTACTGGCTTGGCCAAGTGCAGCAGGCGCAGCAGATTGGTCACCGCCACACGAGATCGTCCCACGGCTTCCGCTGCCGTCTGGTGGGTCATGGAGAACTCCTGGATCAGGCGGTTTATACCCTGCGCCTCCTCCAGGGGATTAAGGTCTTCCCTCTGGATGTTTTCGATCAAGGCCATCTTCAGCGCAGCCTCGTCGGGCACGTCACGCACCAGAACCGATACCGCAGCCATGCCGGCCAACTGGCATGCGCGCCAGCGACGCTCCCCGGCAATGATTTCAAAACGCCCGCCCGGGATCGAACGCGCCAGAATCGGCTGCATCAGTCCCTGTGCCTTGATCGAGTCCGCAAGTTCCGCGAGCGCCTCGCCATCCATTCGGGTACGCGGCTGGTATTTCCCAGGAACCAGACTCTCCACCGGTAGCGTAAGCAAGCGCTCTCCGTCAATGGTCTCTCCTTCGCCCAACAGCGCATCCAGCCCACGCCCCAGCCCCTTGGGTTTAGCCATGGTGATTCCCCCCTTGCTTGTCGATGAGTTCCTGAGCCATTTGCATGTAGGCCTGCGCTCCCCTGGAGGTTCGATCGTATTGCAGCGCCGCCAGACCATGACTGGGTGCTTCGGCCAGGCGCACGTTGCGCGGAACCACTGTGTCGAACACCTTGGCGCCGAAGTGCGCCTTGAGTTGATCAGACACGTTCTGCGCCAGGGTATTGCGGGTATCGAACATCACCCGCACCACACCATCGATGATCAGGCCGGGGTTCAGACGTGTCTTGATCTTCTTGATAGTATTGACCAGGTCAGCCAGGCCCTCGATGGCAAAATACTCACACTGCATCGGGATGATCACGGCGTGCGAGGCAGTCAGGGCATTGACGGTGAGCAAGTTGAGCGCTGGAGGACAATCAATCAGAATGAAGTCATAGGCGTCGACGACCGTGGTCAAGCCCTCGCGCAAGCGGTACTCGCGCTCCTTCTCCAGCACGAGCTCCACCTCGGCGCCGGCCAGATCGCGGTTGGCCGGCAACAGGTCGTATCCGCCCTGCTCGGAGCGCACCAGCAGCTCCGCAACGGCGTGTATGCGTAGCAGGAGATGGTAGACCGTGTGCGTCAGAGACTGCTTGTCGATTCCGCTTGCGGTAGTCGCGTTGCCTTGCGGGTCCAGGTCGATCAGCAGTACCCGGTGCCCCAGGCTGGCCAGGCTGGCGGCGAGATTGACGGCGCTGGTGGTTTTGCCCACACCGCCTTTCTGATTGGTGATTGCCAGGATACGTGCCATGAGTTCAATCCAATTCCATGATGACAAGGTGGCGGGATGCACCCAGGCCCGGGATATCCAGACTGCTGTGGCGCCTGACTCGTGCACCCTTGAGCTGAGCGATTTCTTCGTCCGGGTACAGCCCCTTCATCGCCAGCCACTCTCCGCCTTCGGCGAGCAGATGACGGGTGACCTTCACGAACTCGGAAAGATCGGAGAAGGCGCGGGACACAATCTGGGGAAACGTCTCAACGGGTCTAAAATCATCGGCCCGGGCATGCACCACACTGACATTATCGAGTTTTAGTTCGATGACCACCTGCTGCATGAAGCCGCAGCGCTTCTGGCTGGAATCGAGCAGGGTGACGTCGATTTCGGAGCGTGCAATGGCCAAGGGGATGCCGGGCAACCCGGCACCACTGCCAACATCCAGGAGCGGGCCGGCGCGCAGCATCGGCAGGATGGCCAGACTGTCGAGCAGATGGTGGGTCAGCATGCGCTCAGGCTCATGGATCGCCGTCAGGTTGTAGGTACGGTTCCATTTGGCGATCAGGGCCAGGTAATCCAGCAAACGCATTTCCTGATTCGCATCCAGGACCACCCCCATGTAGCGCAACGCATCGGCAAGTCGGTCGGTCAGGGGAAAAACCTGATTCATGCCTTGGACTCCTTTCGTGAGAGTTCTCCGCGCTTGAGATAAACCATCAATACGGATACCGCCGCCGGCGTAACCCCCGAGATACGGGAAGCCTGGCCCAGAGTGGCTGGGCGCATCCGGTCGAGCTTCTGGCGAACCTCGATGGACAAACTGGACAACGCCAGGTAATCGAAGTCCGCTGGAAGCGCCTGCTCTTCCAGGCCGCGTTGACGTCTGATCTCTTCGAGTTGGCGAGTTACGTACCCGGCATATTTGGCTTCGATCTCCACCTGAGCGCTGAACTCGGTATCCAGCATTCCGCCCCCCCCTCCGGGGAGGGTCATCAGGGATGCGTAATCCACTTCGGGGCGGCGCAGCAGATCAAACAGGCTATATTCATGTTCAATGCCCTTACCCAGCACACGCAGCGCGTCTTCTCTCCCCAGGTTGGCCGGGTTTACCCAGGTCGATTTCAAACGCTCAGCTTCGCGAGCGATGGTCTCGCGCTTCACCTCGAAACGAGCCCAGCGAGTGTCATCCACCAAGCCCAGGTGGCGCCCGACCTCCGTCAGTCTTTGGTCGGCATTGTCCTCGCGCAGGCTCAAGCGATACTCCGCGCGACTGGTAAACATGCGGTAGGGCTCAGCGACACCGCGCGTCACCAAATCGTCCAGCATCACGCCAAGATAGGCCTGGTCGCGGCGCGGCCACCAGGGATCTTGCTCGCGAGCCAGCAATGCGGCGTTGAGTCCCGCCAGCAAACCCTGCGCGGCGGCCTCCTCATAGCCGGTGGTGCCATTGATCTGACCAGCGAAAAACAGGCCGCCGATGGTATGTGTCTCGAAACTTGGCTTCAAAGCGCGCGGATCGTAGTAATCGTACTCGATGGCATAGCCTGGACGCAGAAGGTGCGCACGCTCCAAGCCACGGATGGAGCGCACCAGTTCGAGTTGCACGTCGAATGGCAGGCTCGTCGACACCCCGTTGGGATAGAACTCATGGGTCGTGAGCCCCTCCGGCTCGAGAAACACGTTGTGACCACTCTTGTCCGCGAAGCGACTGATCTTGTCCTCGATGGATGGACAATAGCGCGGCCCCACGCCCTCGATGACCCCAGTGTAGAGCGGCGACCGATCCAGACCCTTGCGGATTATCTCGTGGGTTCGCTCGTTGGTCTGAGTAATCCAGCATGGCAACTGGCCCGGATGCATGTTTTTCCGGCCCATGAAGGAAAAAACCGGCTCCGGCGTGTCTCCCGGCTGCTCTTGCAACAGCGCGAAATCGACGCTGCGCCCGTCGATGCGCGGCGGTGTACCTGTTTTAAGTCGTCCCGCAGGCAAGCTTAACTCACGCAGGCGCGCGGCCAGCGAAAGGGAGGGCGGATCGCCCATGCGCCCCGCGCTGAAGTTTTTCAGGCCAACATGGATCAAACCGCCCAGAAATGTCCCGGTAGTCAGCACCACGTTGCGCGCCTGAAAGACGATGCCCAGTTGCGTGCGCACACCAGCCACGGAATCGCCCTCAAGGACTAGATCGTCCACTGCCTGCTGGAAGAGTGTGAGATTGGTCTGGTTTTCGAGGCGCGAGCGAATCGCCTGTTTGTACAGCAGGCGATCAACCTGGGCACGGGTGGCCTGCACAGCCGGGCCCTTCGATGAATTGAGAATTCGAAACTGTATGCCGGCCTCGTCGGCGGCCAGTGCCATCGCACCACCAAGTGCGTCGACTTCCTTGACAAGATGCCCCTTGCCTATGCCGCCGATGGAAGGATTGCAAGACATCGCGCCCAGGGTTTCAATGTTGTGAGTTAGCAGCAACGTGTTGGCACCCATGCGCGCCGCAGCCAGTGCAGCCTCACTGCCGGCATGGCCGCCACCGACTACGATGACATCGAAATGATCGGGAAAGCGCATGGTATCTGATTTCAGGCTGTCGCAAGAAAGACGACGGTAGCGTATTCTACGCCACGGCATGTTTCACGTGAAACATTCCCCCGCCGGAGAGGACCACTATGCCCGTGCGTATAGATTGTGATAGAGCCCACCTTGCCGCATCAGACTGACGTGGTCTCCTATTGTGGACCCCAGCGTCAAGATAATAATCCGCCTGTATTAAGCTTTGCACTCGGTTTCACTCGCAGCGGATCAGCGCCGCCCAGGTTTTACCTTTGCCTCGGCCTCGACTTGTCTTTTGACTTACCCTCTTCGGCAGAGGAATCCCCTGTGGGGCGTAGCGGAACAGGCGATTCCTCTGGCGTTCCTTTGAACTTGACCAAGATCATCGCCCCGCAACCGGTCTCGGTTCGATATACGTTATTCGGCGTTTGTTGACCCAGCGACTGGTGCGGTCGTTAGCCGTTGTAGAAGGCGAAATACGTAACTGCTCAATAAGGCACGGCAACCATATCGACGAGGTGACACGACCTATCGCGACTTCACCGGTGGCAAACGCCTTCCCAAGAATCACGCTCCAACCCGTTGCTTCAAAAACGAAATCATCGCGGCAGAGCCGGCTTCTGGCCGGCTGTTTTCAAAGACGCAGGCAAGGATGCCTGCGCTACAGGGTCTCGCCAGTGCTTCTTCAACCTGCTCTCCTGAGGTGGGTTACATCACTACCCCGCGTGAACAGGCGCTGACCGCACTATGCCGTGACTTATTGAGAAGTTACCGAAATACGCAGTCAGACCGAGCGTCAGTTCGAACAGCGTGGCATAGCCCTTCAGACACACGTCTTCGTGCCAGAGCCTCCACTGCGATGTTGTCGAACGCACGACCCCGCCCATCCATGTTGATGACAATACCTCCCCGCTTCAGCAGACAGGTAAAGGCCTCGCTGGTGAACTGCGCACCTTGATCGCTGTAGAAAACCTCAGGCTTACCATGGGCACGTAGCGCCTCCTCCATGCAGTCAACACAGTACACGGCTTCCAAGCTGTTGCTGATCCGGCAGCCTAGCACTCGGCGCAAGTACCAGCCGATGATCGCCACCATGTAGACGAAGCCGCGCGCCAGCCGGATATAGGTGATGTCCGTGCTCCACACTTTGTTCGGCCTGACTACGGGCACCCCGCGCAGCAAATACGGATACACCTTGTTTCGAAGTGTGCGCGGCTGGTGTTCGGCCCCGGAGCTGCCAGGCTCATCGCCAGAATCAGGCGTTGGACTCGTTTACGGTTGACTATATGGCCCTGCGTCTTGAGGAAGACCACCGTCTTGCGGCCACCAAAAAACGAGTGCCGGGTGTATTCCTCGTCGATCAAACGGCAAAGTAACAGGTCGCTTTCGTTGACTTTCTGTGGCAACTGCGCGGCTTAGAACGTGGCAGATAACCTCCAGCGCGCTCTGGCGAACCACAGCTACCTCGTTCCCTTGGAGTATCCATCCTTGCCCTGTCATGACAGGCAAATCCCGGATTATTTTGAGACCATACAGATCAACCTTCAGTCGGCCGATCTCGCTGTAGAGCCGGTCCGGCTCTTGGTGATCCGCCATCGGCCTTGGCCCTTGCCCTCAAACAGCGTACCAGCCTGCTCCTGGATATCCTTCTTCCACTGCCCAACCTGCACCGGGTGAACCCATAATTCCAGGCCGATCTCGTTGATTGTCTTCACTCAACGCAGTGCCTCCAAGCCCACATTCGCCTTGAACTAAGGTGCATGCACCTTCCGCTTCTTCGCTTCGCTCATCGCTTCTCACTCCTTATGATTTAGCCAAGCTTAAACCGCTGCCTTAAAATCGGGGTCCACTACGTATGGCGCGTAACCGTTCAGACCACCAGCGGAATTGCTGGGAGAGCCGGGTAGGGTGGGCAAACGGCCTTATCGTTTGCCCACGCGGACTCACTACAAGCTGTAAACATTTTCACAAGTTTTGTAAACAAAGAAGGAATCCCAGGTAATACTGGCTTTCCAAGGAACATATTTACAATATTTTTGATGTTCCATTCTAAGTAACCCGTCTAAACCAATTTGGCTTCTCACCAGGCTCCCTCACCCTGCCCTCTCCCGA